>CAMQZX010000040.1 GCA_947039785.1 uncultured Lachnospiraceae bacterium
AGCAAAGAAAAAAGCCTGATTTTATGTGGGTTGTGGCGTTTCGCAAACGCCTAATTTTTGTTATAGAATGAGAGGTCACCGGTTACTTCGGTATACACTACATTCAATTCGCCCGAATTGTTGGCTTTATAGTTTCCTGAACCAATGGCTGACTTAATATCCGTGTTGCCGCTGGTCGTGGTATAGGTAACATTCCCATCCAGTTTTTCACAGGAGAAATTGCCACTGGTAGTAGCTATCCTGATCTTGTCTGCGTTCAGATTATCCACATCCAAAACCCCGCTGGTAGTGGACAGATAGAGGCTTTGGGCATCCACCGTATTGAGCTGGACAGTTCCAGCAGTGCTATCAATACGAAGTACATTTAAGGACATTTCCAGTCTTGAAATATCAATATCCCCGTCGGTTGTGGTGACTGTCAGATTTTCATGGTAGGACGCTGGCAGATAGACTTCAATGTAGCGGTAAAATCCATCTTTGAAGAACGGTTTCCCGCCCTCGCTGATTTTAATGCTATCGCCGCTTTGCTCTACCTTGGCATGATAGCTGTTCTTATTCCCTGTCATGTACTCTTTGATTATCAGTTCATCATTTCCGCTTTCATAGAACGTCACTTTTTCCTCGTCATACGAGATAGTTACCTCTGATATGGTGTCCAATGAAAAAGTGATCTCATTTTCCAGTTGCGCCGATTGCCCATGGGAACAGCCTGATAAGGCCAGCACTCCCACAGCAGCGGCCAGACACGCCGCTCTTTTTTTGATTTTCATAATGATTTCCTCGCTTTCTTTTTTCTGAATGAATAATTCATTCATAATTATGATAAAAATTAGAGGGCGCAAGACCCTGCTAATTATCGCTTGTACGCAGCCACAATATTATCCATACAAACCTGCTTCGCCAAATCCATAGAAATATCTTTTGTTTCAAAGGCGATGTAGCGAATATCCATCGCCCACCACGACAGGATTTCGATTATCAGTGTCGTGGACAATTCAAGATGTTCCATCGGACGAACCGTTCCCCGATCAATAAATGCCTTGATATAGCGCATCATGGAATCAAGAAATTGTCTGCGGTATACCATGTAGTGCTGTGCCAAATTCTTAAACTCAAACTGGTTTTTCTCAATAAACAGGCATCCGGCCGCATACTGGGCCAGAATATCAAACGCATCACTAATAAGGGTTTCAAAGTCATAATCTGCCAGATCGCCTTGAAGATGGGACGCAAAATCATTCCCCGATTTTTCAAAAGTGGTGATGATCTCATTATCCAATCCGGCGAATAGATCGTCTGTGATGGGACGTTCAAACTCACGCTCTACAAATGAGGGGTCTATGGTACATTTCAGGATAAAGTGCATGATTTCCTTTTTCCCTGTAAAGTCGAGATAGATTGTACCGACAGAGACACCGACTGCTTTTGCGATATGGCTAATCTGCGTTTTTGCGTAGCCTTGTTGGAGGAATAGCCGTGTAGCTGCATCGGCTATATCCTTAATTCGTTGGTTCAAATACACCGCCCCTTTCGCGTGAATGAATTGTTCATTTATATAATAGTTCTCTTTATGCTAAAAGTCAACGTATATTTTATGAACTGGGGTAGGATACTTTTTTAGAACAACAGCACATTTTGCAAGCAATGGAAAGGGATATCCTTGCCCTCCACCCCTCTGGGGCGGCTGGCTTTGCTATCTTCCCGATAAATGGGCGTTATAATTCAATCCAGTACCGCTGAATAATACCGCTTTCACTTAATCCTACTGTATCAGTAATTTCTTTTTCCAATATGCCACCATTCTTTATAATCGTTTTTTGCGACGCTGCATTATTTTTATCACAGGTTAATAAAATGCTATTTTCGCCAAACTTACGGCAGATAGGCAAAATCAATTTAAGCATTTCAGATGCATACCCTTTCTGGCGTTCTGATGGACGGACACTATACCCAATATTCCCCCCATAATTGAAAAGAAAGTCAGATAAAGGGTGTCGAAAATCAATTATGCCGACCACGTAGTTATCTTGCTGTCTTACAGCTAAAAATACTTCAGACGGGACATATTCGTCTTTATATTTCGCTTTTAATCTGGCTTCAAAATCTATCCATTCCTCAAACGAATGTACTTCTTCAAGCCCTGCACAACCATCAAAGCTATCTTTATTTTGCAACATTTCGTTTCTGTATGCCATAACTTGCTCCGCATACTGTTTTGTTGGCTCTACTAAAACTATTTTACTCATTTTGATTTACCTCACCAACTGATATTTAATACTTCATTTTTACTTGGCACTCGCTACATTCTCTATCGTGAACAGAAATAATACCGCCACATTGTAGGCTTGATTTGAATCTGAATTGATATTGCAGCTCTCCGACAGCATTGTATGAAGGAGATCGTCAGGCACTAAAAACCATCCAGATACACTCTGTGCCCTCAAACCATTCAAATTTTATAGTATCGCCGGGCTGGAATTTCCAACCATAAATTTCTTCCACAGCGTCATTCTTTAAGACAAAGATTTCCTTGTTTTTCACTATATCTGAATAGCTCCGATCTTGCGTATCAAGGTACTGCGATAAGTGCGTAAATTCTTCTTCCGTAAAAGGGACAATATAATCATCACCACGACGGCCATTATATTCAAATGTGAACCTTAACTGAGAAGAAATTCGATTTGAAAAGCAGTACCGACAGTCGGAATGCTGGAAACAGAAATCGTGCCGCCATGCAGGTCGATAATCCCTTTTGCGATTGCAAGGCCCAGCCCCGTCCCCTCCGGCTTTTGTTCCGTGTTTGTCCCACGGTAATAGCGGTCGAAAAGATGCCGGGCAGCTTCCTCATTCATGCCCTTTCCATTATCAGTAACCTTGATTTTTAATGCAGTCTGAGACGCCAGTATGCTTACTGTAATTTCCGTGTGCTCCTCTCCATGCACAAAGGCATTGATGATTAAATTCCGAAACGCCCTGGTAAAAAGCATCTGGTCAAACGGGAACAGCACCGTTTCCTCTTCGCTTTCAAAATGGATGCTGCGTGTTTCATATTCCGGAGTATTCAAAATGTCTATTACCAGCTCTTTCAGAAAACGGACGATATTTTTATTCTCCCTGTGTATGGGGAGCATCCCGTTTTCTAATTGATAGGTCAGCTTCAGATCTTCAATCAGTTTTTCCATATAGGAGACATTTTTCAGCATAACATCAGCATAATGCCTGCGATGTTCCCGGTCGCCTCCATCCGTCTCCTGCAAAATCTCGGCATACCCCTTGATTGGAGAGAGCGGCGTTTTGAGGTCGTGGGTGATGTTTGCAATCCACTCCTCCCGTGTCTTTTCTGTCTGTGCGCGCAGATGGTCGCTGGTTCTGATTTCGGCATCCAGCGTATTCAGGCTGTCATACAGATCATGGAATACCCCCTGCTCTTGAACCGGGAGATAACTGCGGGCTGAAATCTCATGGATAGCGGTTGTCAGGCGTTTCATTGCTTTTGTTGTAAAAAAGCCATACAGGATTCCTGAAATCAGTACCAGCAGGAACAGGACAAGCAGCACTGGTATCATGATAGCTTTTCCGCCCGCAAACCGTTCCCCGTTTACATACATGGTGACTTTGGAAACATTCACGGGAAAATATAAAAGATAGGCATATTCTTTTTCGGCATCAAAGGCTACGCCTGAAAAGGCCGTCGTTTTTCCCTCTGCCGATTTTCCGGCAAGAACAAGCTGCAGCAGCTCCGTACTGGAATATGCTTCGCTGGCCTGCTCCGGTTCCTGATAACGGAAAACTACCTTTCCGGATCCGTCGATGATCTGAATGCCGACCCCGTTCTCCTGTAACAACATAAGCCCGGACTGCTTCACCTGCGGCATGTCGTCTATGAAAATAATCTGATCTTTGAAGTCCTCTGTAAATACTTTTGGCCAGTCACTCCTTACACTTCTCCCGCCCGGTGTCTGAACGGAAATCATCAGGAAGAAAAAGAAACCGGCCAACAGAACTGTCACAAGCAGTGACAGAAAGAAGATCAGGTAAATATGAAATATGGTACGGTGTCCTGATCGTTTCATCTAATCAATCCTCTTTTTAAGCTTATAGCCCAAGCCTTTTATTGTGATAAGCTGTCTTGGCTCAGACGGCGTATCTTCAATTTTTTCCCGCAGGTGCCGGATATGCACCATAATGGTGTTATCACAAATAGCACTGTACTCACCCCATACCTGTTCATACAGCCTTTCCTTGCTGATGATTCTGTCTGCATTTTCCATAAGGTAGGATAAGAGCAGAAATTCGCGGCCTGTCAGTTCTATTTCCTGGTTATCTTTATAAACACGACCGGTCTCTTTATCCAGCATAAGCGGTCCAACCTTCAGATGAGCTTTGTCCTCCGGTACAGGAACGCTTGTGTATTGCTGGCGGCGAAGCTGCGCCTTGATCCGGTATACGATTTCCCGCGGGCTGAAGGGTTTCGTAATGTAATCATCACCGCCGCAGGAAAGGCCGAGTATCTTGTCCACATCATCACTCCTTGATGAAAGGAACAGGATAGAACAGATAGAAAATTCCCGGATTGCTTTACACACCTCAAAGCCGTCCATATCCGGCAGCATCACATCTAAAACGATCACATCCGGCCGGTATTCTCTGCATATACGGATCGCATCCGCACCTGTATAGGCTTTCTCAATGGACTCAAAGCTGTCCTGCTGTAACGCTTCTGCAATCAGATCCACAATATCTTTCTCATCATCAATCAACAGTATTTTATTCTTCATTCAAAGCACCTTCTTTTCATACTAATCCCATAAACTGAGCTGCTGCCCATTCTGTTTTTCTTCAAACGTCTGCAAATAGGAAAAGATCTGTTCGTTATCATGGACAATCCCATTTCTTTCGCAGGTTTCATGGAACAGCCCCATAAGCTCCCTGCCTCTCGGACTGCCCAGCATATAGCTTGTTCCGTAAGTTTGTATATACCGCTCCTTCATACCGGGAAACAGCCTGTCTAACTGCTGATAGAAATATTCTCTGTTTCCATCCCGGAGCGTGAGTCCCATGCCAAAGCATATAACACCATAAACTCCGGCCTTGATGCACATATCCAGAATACCGAAGATGTTTTGCTCATCATCATTGATAAAAGGCAGTATGGGGGAAAGCCAGACCACTGTGGGGATTTCCGCATCCCGCAATGCCAGTAACACCTCAAAGCGTTCCTGCGTTGTACTGACATTCGGCTCCAGTTTTCTGCAAAGGGCTTCATCATAAGTTGTTAAGGTCATCTGAACGACGCACTTTGTTTTTTCATTGATCTTTTTTAACAGGTCAATATCACGCAGGATGCGGTTTGATTTTGTAATGACCGTAAATCCGAATCCATACGTATCTATTAAAGACAACGCTTTTCTGACATTTCCAAGCTCCATTTCCAAAGGGATGTAGGGATCTGTCATGGAGCCTGTCCCAATCATACACTTTTTTCTTTTTGATCTGAGGGCGGCTTCAAGAAGCTCTATGGCATTTTCCTTTACTTCTATATCCTCAAAATCATGCTCCATGTGATAGCATTTGCTCCGGGAGTCACAGTAAATGCACCCGTGAGAACATCCACAGTACAGGTTCATCCCATTTTTTGCTGACAATATTCCTTTTGCTCTTATGGTGTGCATTTTATCCTCCCTTTCCGCTCCTATTTTCCCTCCAGCAATTTCATCCCCTCTATAAGAACATTAAGCGAAAATTCAAAACTGTCCTCTATGGAGGGGGAATCTCCGAAAGCCTTGTGGTTGACAAGCAGAATAAACCCCTGCAGAAAGCCCCTTACGGTTCGGATCAGATGCAGGCGGCTTTCCTCAGAAATATTCAGCGAATCCATGATTCTATGCAAGGCGGCAAACAGTTCAGAGGTATTCTCTGAAGTTTCCTTATCCTCGTATTGGTTGTACCACAGCATTACATTAAATACACCCGGATTATCGACAGCGAACCTGTAAAAAGCATAGGACACCGCCCGGATCGCGTCATAACCGCTTACCCCAATCATGGAGCGAAGCAACCGTTCCTCCATTTGCCGCCATCCACAGCGCATCAGTTCCCGCTTGAGGTCGTCCAGACTTTTGAAATAGTAGTATAATGACGGGGGCTGAATTCCTAAATCCTGAGCCAGGAGTTTCAGTGAAATACTCTGTTCCCCAGACTCATTTGCCATCTGCGCTGCTCTGCATATGATTGCATCTTTGCCAATTTTCATCCGTGACATAGCCATCCTCTCCCCAACCTAATCTAATAAGTATTATACCTTATTTGATTAGAAAACACAAGCCGGGCATTGAATGTAGGAAATCATCGCTCTCTCAAGGCATTTTCAGTCTGGATAGAACAGAAAAAGCCGGATGCGGCCCTGCAAGGCTGCACCCGACTTCTTCTATCATGGCATACTCAAACTGCGAAAGAGTAAAATAGACACGGCGGCATCCTCCTAATTGCCGCCGGAAAATTGCATAATAAAAGGGTCGTCGTTAGATTATTAGGCAAAATAAGCGGCGGCTCTGTTTTCAAAGCCGCCGCATGATAGAACGGGCACATCAATATGGCTGCTGTACGACGGCTTTTTTCTTTTGCCGTCGTCCGGCAGAAAAGTTTCTATGATATTTATTTTTCCAATGTTATCGGAATTATTTCTTTTCTCATGGCCTGCGAAGTAATAAGCCAATACAGGAAATAAATAAGTGTAAACATCAGCAAAGCACTCAAAACCACAAGTGCTATCAATGCGGTCAGGTTATTAAATACGGGCACATCATAAGAAGCTACAAAAAGCGTATAGCTCATTGTTTTTAATAAGCAACCGCCAATGACTAATGCGGGAATAAGAGGCAATGCGAAGTAAAGACAGATATGCTTTCTCAACATTTTTTCGAGAACAACCACCTCGTTTCCGAGTGTTCGCATTACATCATATTGACGCTTTATTGTTTTAACTTCCGTCAAAAGTTGGACAGCGAGTATTACAATGCTAATTATGCCGATAACCAACGACAAGTAGCACAATGGCAAAATAATTAAAATAGCTTGGCTGGTAGGTGTACTTGCTAATTTGCCCGTGTAATAATAAATTCCTTTGTCAAGGATTTTTGTTGTGTATCCATTTTCCCCGGAAGCAACCACATTGGAGTTCAATGGCCTAACTTGTGGAAATCCGTTTTCTAATTCAGATATATCAATCACTGTTTCGGTTTGAACAACATAGAGGCTGTACATCGCTTCCATATTTTCAATATAGTGATCCGGGACAACAATTACAAAGTCTTGGCCGTTACCATATCCACCATACTGTGAGAACGCCTCGGTAAAAATATCCTTGCAAACCAGAGTGTCTTTTTTAATCTGAAAATTTGTAAATATATCTTTTAGATATGGCAGACAATGAATGATGTATTGATCTCCTGACAATGGTATTTGAGGCAGGTCCAACATTGCTCGTAAATTACAATAATCACTATATTTCATAAAGGCATCGTATTGGTTTTCTGCAATAACATAGTCATTGATGGATACGGTTTTGTCTGCCCTGTTCCAGTATTCTGTTAATATACGATTTCTAATGTCAGTAAATTGAGTGCTTTTATCGGTATATAAACAATAGGAATATTGGTTGTCTACATCAATGCGTTCATTCAAGAATGAGGAATATTGGCTATAATCACCGTTCTCACCTACATGAACAATCGCAAGGTCGAATGGCTGCATAACAACTGCTTTCTCCATGACCTGATAAAAAGCATTTGTCATACCGATACAAACGATGGTGCAGGTGAATAAAATTGAGATAACACCTAATGAGAAACTCATTTTGTTGGATTTTGAAAGGAACATTCGTAAGGTAACTAAACGACTTCCTTTGTATTTCCAGTTCCGAGATTTATTGAACATTTCGTGTATGATATAAATAAATCCTCGAAAGAAGCACAACAGCCCTAACATTGCTGATATTGCACCTGCTGTAATGCCTGACACTGTCTGTTTCGTTCCTGCAAACGAATAGAAACTTACAATGAGCATTACCACGGAAAACAGCAAAAAAATGAGGCCAGCTTTAGATTGATGTTTACAAATACTACCGTTATTCCGACTGTAATTCAACAGATCTATCAAGTTAACCTTTTGTACTTTTCTATTTGTCTTAATCAGTGCGATTATATAAACGATGCAAAATTCGATACAAGTCAGGCCAACGGCTTTTACAGAGAGAAGATTTAACAATGCTTCTTGAAAGTGGAATAAATTTGAAACAAAGCTTTCTAATATTTTAGAAACTAAAATTCCAAAGCCAAACCCCACGATGATAGCCGCAAGGCCCGAAAAAGCATTTTCCCTAAATATCATTTTGCAAATATCGCTTTTTTCAACCCCCAATAACATATAGGTGCTAATCTCCTTGCTGCGACGTTGCAAGATGAAGTCCATCATGTAGCTGATAAACCACCCAAGTGCAAATACAACGACGGCAGAAAAAAGGGTGGCAATCACGCCAATGTCACCGTTTCCACTCTCAGCAAATAAACGAAAAAGCTGCTGCATAGTGCGAGAAACAATAAGAGAATTGAACGCATACATAAGGGCAACAACGCCGACAAGGGAAAACCAAAAAATTTTGTACTCACTTAACTGCCGTTTCATATTTCGATGTGAAAGACTTGCCAGCATAATTTCAATTCCCTCCCATCATGGTGAGGACATCCAAAATCTTGTTAAAGAAAGTCCTGCGAGAATCGTTGCCTTTGCGAATTTCCGTGAAAATTGTGCCGTCACGCAAAAAGAGAATACGATTTGCGTAACTTGCAGAAAAGGCATCATGCGTCACCATTAGTATGGTCGCCCCCAGCGTTTCATTGATACTCTGAATAGTGGAGAGCAGCATTTGGGACGAGTGGCTATCCAGTGCGCCGGTGGGTTCGTCCGCCAGAATCAGCTTGGGATTGTTGATGATGGCTCTGGCGCAGGCGCACCTCTGTTTCTGTCCACCGGACACCTGATAGGGGTATTTATCCAGAATGTCCGTGATGTTCAGCTCCCCGGCCATTTCTCGCACCCGGCCGTCGATCTCGCCTGCGGGGACCCTGTTGATAGTCAGCGCCAGGGCAATATTTTCGGAGATGGTCAGGGTGTCCAGCAAATTAAAATCCTGACACACAAAACCCAGGTTCTCCCGGCGGAATCGGGCAATCTGCTTTTCGTTGATTTCGGTCACATCTGTTCCATCCAGATAGATATGTCCCGCGCTGACGGTATCAATGGTGGAAATGCAGTTGAGCAGGGTGGTCTTGCCGGAGCCGGACGCGCCCATGATCCCCACAAATTCCCCTTCCTCAACGGAAAAGCTGATGTCCTGAATGGCTTTTGTGACATTCCCGCCGTTCCCGTAATATTTCTGGATATGCTCCAGCTTCAATACTTCTTTCATAACGATCACCTCTGCTCTCTATTGTAAAATATTGTGAGCGCCGTTTGTATCATGTTTTCTTACAAAGTTCTAACAAAAATGTAAGAAGTGCAGGACCGCTATCAGCCCTGCACTTCATGGATCAGACAGTTGATGTGAAACGCCAGGGAAATGGCGGTTTCTTGTCCCGATGATTCCGCCACAATGCCGATGCCCAGCTTGTCACAGAGCCGTTTGCACAGGTACAAGCCGATGCCCGTGGACTGCTGCACCATACGTCCATTCTGCCCGGTAAATCCCTTTTCAAAAATCCGCGGCAGGTCGGCGGGGGAAATCCCGATTCCGTTGTCCTCCACCACGAGGACCACCTGATCCTGCTGCCTGCGGGTGGAAAAGCGGAGAACCGGCTGCCCGGACCGATACTTGACTGCGTTGGCAATCAACTGGTTCAGAATGAACCGCACCCATTTTTCATCGGAATAGACCGTATCCTCCATTTCCTCCACTTCCAGCCGCACCCCGCTCTGGAGCAGCAGGTATTTGTTGTCCGCAATCGCCTGATGCACCACCTGGGATAAAGACATTTTCCGGACGGAATAATCCTTTTCGGTGTGTTCGCTGCGGGCATAGTAAAGCGCCTGTTCGGTAAAACGGTTGGTCTTTTCCAACTCCAGCAGCAGCTCCTTTGTCCTGTCCGTCCGGTGATTTTCGCACAGCAGCTTCATGGCGGTAATGGGCGTCTTGATCTCGTGAATCCACTGTTCAATGTACTCCTTGTACTCCAGGCGCTCCCGCTGAACCTCCCCGATCTGCTCCAGCATGGACTTTCCGGCCATCTTCAAAAGCTGGTAATACACCTGATCCTCCGCCTGCTCCGGCAGTTCCATCACTTCGGAAATGAGATAGCGTTCCGAAAGCTGTCCCGCCATATCCAAAAGTTCCCGCATCTGCCGTCTCCGCTTCCAGTAGGTGAGGAACAGCCCCGCCAGCAGGATCGCAGTCCATACCACGAGAATCAGCAGCACCGCCGAGATGGAATTGCCGCACACCAGCAAAAACACGGTGAGCGCCGCCATGCAGACCAGATTGGTCAGCAGAAACGGGATTCTATTTTTCCAATATCGTCTGCGGTTCATATCGTGTACCCCTGCCGGTGCTTGGTCTTGATGAAATCGGTCAGGCCAATGCCTGCCAGCTTCTCCCGGATGCGGTTGATATTGACGCTCAAAGCATTGTCATCTACATATAACTGATTGTCCCACAAATACTCAATAATATCTGCACGAGAACAGATTTTCCCTCCGTTCTTGAAAAAGTAATAGAGTATTTTCAATTCATTCTTAGTCAGCTCCGCACTTTTACCCTTATGCTCCAGTTGACTTGATTCTAAGTGCAACACAGCATTCCCATAGATAATCTGTTCACTTTGCTGTGTGGAATAGTTTTTTTTCAGTAGTGAAGCAATTTTAGCAAGCAGGATCGCTGTATTATAGGGTTTGGTGATAAAAGCGTCTCCCCCCAGCATAATGCTGTTTAATTCATCCATATCTGTATTACAACTTGTCAGAAAAATGATCGGCACCTCGGAGAAGGTACGGATTTTAGAGCATAAAGCAAACCCATTTTCTCCGGGCAACTTAATATCCAACAAAATCAGATGTGGTTTTTCATTCTTAATCTGTTCCGTCACAGCAGAAAAATTTTCCACTCCAATAGTTGTATATCCATTTCCATTCAGTAATGTTTGCAACTCTCCTTGTATCACAGAATCATCTTCAATTACCATGATTTTATATAGTTTCATGCTTTTTGAACCTTCCTTGTTTTGTCCAACAGTCAATAAGATATTTTACATCTTTACAAAACATAGTATAATTCTTTATCTCGAATAGCACAAAGGGAATCTATTATAAGTCCGAAACAAAGCTAACTCCAATATTCCTCCCGGCAGACATCCAAATCATATATTTCTTCCGCCGGTTTTTCAGCGTCCTCTGATAAAGTATTCTGTTGTTACGTTCCCATTATCGGCTTGTTCGGCTCCTGTTCGAGATTGACTGCCAAATCAAAAGCCGGAACAAGGATCAGATTGTATCTCGCCTTTATATAGTGCTTGTAAAAGGCTCTTTGCAGATCCGACAGATACGGTGTGGAATCTATGAATTCACTAATTACTTCCATATCAATCCGGTGAACAATCCGTTTGACCGCCTCACTGCAGCCTTCATATTCCGAACTCATTAGAAAGTCACGGTAGTTAATTTTTCTGTCGTTCTGCTTTATGGCAGAGGTTGGATACAGATAAACTCTCGAATGCAGCGCATCCTCGTTTGACAGCACTTCATTCATGATCTTCTCGTCAGCCTGCGGCAGCAGACAGCTTCCGCAGTCGTAGATGGGTGCAATGCATGATTCTCCCGTTATTTCATCAAACAGGAATCCCCAATTTCCGTTATGACGGTCGAAGTTTCCAAGTAAGGCATCTACAACAAATACATCCCAAAAGTGCCGTTCCAACACCTCCGGCGAAACGTACTGCTGCTTTCCAATCGTATCAAGTATATCTTCAAGCTCTGTTCCCGTACCATTTGAATCTGATTCCAGAATCGTATTCTTGATGGAACAGAAATCAAAAAATCTCTTTCCGTCTGCTGTAAAGTCCTTGCAGGCACAGACAATCTTCTCCTTGCCGCCAACCTTAAATGTGCCAAGCATGGTTTCGTGCGCCCTTACGCCGATCAGATTGAAGATACTGCTTGCGATATGCTCACTGAAACAGCTATTGGTATAGGAAAGCCCAGTGGGCTTATTCTTGCCGGAGGGTGGGAATTTCAGCATATACAGTGTGCCGTCATATTCTACAGCGATCTTCTTGCCGTTTGCTCCGTTGTATGCTCTGCCGGGTACCACCCGACAGTTTGTAAAATCAATTTTTTCAGCCATTCGTCATCATTTCCTTAAAGATATTTTGCTCTGAGATAATCGGCATGTTCCTTTGTGATTACACCGTCGTTGATCTCGGCAATGTTAATACTGCCATAGAGCTCTCCCCATAGGCAGTCAAGCAGGGGAGATTTGTTTTTCAATCCGTCCTTGTATGCGTCCAGATCATGCTGCAGATATGCAGGCAGTCCGTACTCATAGGAGCGTTCCTTTTCTGCCTGATGGATTCCCTCAGAAGTCAAGAGCTCCATTGTCACGCCAAGCGTCTTTGCCAGCTTATACACCGTTTCAGCAGAGCATTTTTCAAGCTTTGTCTTACCGCTGCATATATCGTTGAGCGTAGCATGAGGAATTCCCGCGTCTACGGCTAATCTATATTTTGTCATGTTGCGCTTTTTCAGCAAGCTCTCAATCATCATTCCTGTCACATCCTCTCTGTTATTATTATATCGGTATGCCGAAATAATGTCAAGAGAACTGCATGAAACTTAACAAAAAATCCGTATTTACCTCGATCCCCTTGCTACGCTGCGGGTAAGGTTCATCAACGATAATCAGCAAGATCCTTATTGCTTGTGTTAGCTGCTGATAAAGTATGGGTTATCTTGATGGCAAAAATCACTGTAACGATTGTTGTCAAAAGATCTGCCATCGGCTGGACGCATATCACACCGTTTAATTCCCACAACCTGGGCAATACATAGATTAAAGGGAAGAAGAAAATTCCCTGTCTGCTCAAACTTAGTAATCTGCCCACGGCGCTTTTACCAATGGCAAGATAAAGTGTCGCATATACCATTTGAAAACCGAAGGTAATGAACAGAACCGCATTGAGCCTGAACGCCCTGCTTGCCAGCGCCACCATTTCCGTATCTGTTCCAAAAAGAGATACAATCGGTTCTGCAAATGCAATAAGCGCAATAGCAGCAATGACGCCAAAAGCCGCAGACCAGATCAAGCAGAGCTTAATTGCTTTCTGTAATCTATCAAATTGCTTTGCTCCATAGTTATATCCCGCAAATGGTTGAAACCCCTTCAGGAAACCAAAGACCACATAAGTTCCAACGGTCATAATACGGGTAACTGCTCCCATAGCAGCTACCGCCTAATCTCCATAAGGTTGTTTGCTCATTTTCGCAGGTTGGAAACACGTCCTAAAACCCTAAGATCGCCCCTTCGGGGACGGCTACGCATTTCTGCGAAACGCTTTATGGTGGGACTCTGGCCCAGAAACAACAGGGACAGCTACCAACGGAACGTAGCTGCCCCTGTCTCATTATTCTGCCTAAAATATGTACCGCAAAAGGCTATCTTTTCTGTATATCCATACGCTTTTCCTCCATTGGTTTCAACCATCTGGTTACAAAACACTGTTCTCATATTCATGATTCCTCCTCTTGATCGAAAAATGTGAAGGCGAGACTTGAAAGAAATCATGGAAATCAAATTACTTTGCAAGGTTGGTAAGTGTATCACCTGTAATACGATATACTGTCCAGTCAGACATGGGGTCTGCTCCTAAAGAAAGGTAAAAATCAATGCTTGATCTATTCCAGTCAAGGCACCACCATTCTAATCGGCCGCAACCCCGTTCAACAGCAATGGCCGCCAGTCTTTTCAGAATTGCTTTTCCATATCCTTTTCCCCTGCATTCTGGCTTTACATACAAATCTTCAAGGTAAATTCCGGCTCTACCCAAGAAAGTAGAAAAATTGTGAAAGAAAAGAGCAAAGCCAACTTCTTTTCCGTTTACTACAGCGAAAATTACTTCTGCCTTTTGTTTGTCAAAAATCCATTCCTCCAATGTTTTTTCATCAGCAACGACTTCGTTAAGCATTTTTTCATAATCAGCAAGTTCTTTGATAAATTGCAAAATCAATGCTGTGTCTTCTCGTTTAGCATATCTAAAATCTAAGTCTTTAGTATACACAGTGAATCACTCCTCTCTGTATTTCCAGTTCAGCATTTTTACCAAATACGAAACGGTATAACAGCTTTCATGATAATGGCAAAAACTGCCCCTGCTCCTATCATACCTGCTGTTTCCTTAATAGATCTGCGTAAAACAATCACGCCAATCGCCAGCATTAAAAGCTCAAGCCCCGAACTGATATCTATATAAAACATTCCATAGTTGAACGCACAGTTCAGCAATACCCCTATAACACCAGATGACAGGAGAAAAGCAATTCGCCCTGTACCTTTGGCGTACCAACACAAAAATGCGAGAAAAGGGGATGCAACTGTAAATGCTATCCAGACAAGGGCATAGCTTTTCGGGAAAAATCCAGCTATGAAATTGCTATACCAATAGTAGCTTGATACCATTCCCGCAAAAAAGACAAAAACATTGATGCCAGCCCTTATAGGAGTTGTGCTGTAAACGGCAATGCACACCGCAATAACAATCCATGGCGCTAATTTCCCAAGAAAATTATGCAGATCCACCGCACTGTCAATCAGATGTAATAACGCCGGGAGGTTTGCCTGCCGGTAATCCAAATATTTTGAAAAAACCCCCATAAAAACTCCAAAAAGCAGGATGCCCATGGAAATAAGCACTTGCTTCTGAATGGAATATGATTTTTGGGGAGTCCGTATTTTACCCAAAAACTCCTTCATTGTTTGCTCCTCCTTCTCAAAGGAAGTTCCGCACATTTTAAATCATCTTATTCTGCAGAGAGCGTCATGCAAATCAACGGCCATGTGTCCTCTTGCGGATGCGTCGATAATTCACGCACTTTGCAATAAATTGATTTATTTTGCATGATTTCATCTGTGGTAAGGCATAGTGTCTTTTTCTTCTCAACGAGCTCTTTCATATTTACGGTGCCAATCCAAGTATCTTTTTGAAACGGTAATGTCAGCATATGCGCTTCCGAAAAGTAATCTACCAGACGTACAAACTGACTTTTTGATTCTTCTTGCCACAGCGCAGCGCATTCTTGATAATCTGCTATGCTGTCAATCTGGGATAGCCCCGGAATGATATACTGCTGCATATCATTTGCAATGATGGCTTGAATCTCCTCATAGGGGGTATCCATCGGCTTGTAGTTTTTATAACCGTCAATGACATAACCCCGTATATTACGGAGCGGGTGTAACCTGCCTTGATGCGGCAAAAAGCAAGCTTCTGTAAAAGATTTGAAAAAAGTAACATCTTGCAGTTGTTCATCTGAAAGGTCAGGCGTATCTACTACGATATTCAGCCAAAAGGAAAACCCGGTAGCTTTGCTGTTAAATTGGGAGCTTTGAATATTTACGGCGATTGTGCAGGCTTCCTTATGAATGTAAAAAGCCTGCGTTCCCCGAAGGCTGTGAAAACCTGCTTCTTTGAGCGCCGGTTTGATAACTTGTTGAATTACTTTATTTTTCTTTTCTCGTGAAGTCATATTCTTGTACCGCTCTTTCTGTCAGTTCTTTATTGCTATCTTTGCTGTTCCTGTACCTTATGCGCCGTAATGATCGTATAGCTATAAGCGTTGACCGTAATGATACACCCATCAACCGCTATATACCAGTTCTTTCCTTTTCTCGATATGGATGCTTCAACAGAAGATAGCCTATTTCTGCACCAATCAACAACATGATCGGTATCCAAATCAAGGTTTCTCTTGATTCTTACTACACCCAATTCGGTCGTATGTAGCTTATCCAAATGATTCAGTAATTCGTTGTTCTGCATATTTTTCACCCCACAAACCGGAATTTGAGAAACAACTACATTCCGACAATCTTCCTGACAGTGTTTGCCGTTCTGATTGTCAGTTTGCCGCTGATGTTCGCACTTGCCGTCTCCCTCCACCAGTTTGTTTTTTGATAATCCTTTCGGCTGAAAGACCAGAATACCGCTGCCTTATAATTCTTAATCTTTTCTAATCCTTCCCTGGGTTCTCCAATCTCACCCCATACTTCAGCAAATGTAGCTGGATCCATAATAAAAATCAGATTATCATAGATTTCTTTATTTTCATCGCCCCACCAAGCCGGCGCGTGTTGCAAAATATCTTCGAGATCCTCCTTTGATATAACGAAAATCGGAATATCCAGACCAAACCGTTCTTTTATCATCGTTCCAATCCGGTTTGTAAGGCTTCCCATATTCTCTTCATCACTTGAAAAAATCACATTGCCGCTGTTCAGATAGGTCTTAACCGCTCCGAACCCAAGCTCCTCAAAAGCTTTCTTTAGTTCAGCCATCGGAACTTTATTTTTTCCACTTATATTGACACCGCGCAAAAGCGCAATATATCTCGTTGCTTCCTCCATGCAAATCTCCATTTCGCCTTATTCTGATATACTTTCAAGGACAGAAAGATCATGCTTGTCCTTATCCCTTATTAACTGCTGAAGTTTTTCTTGTATGTCGCCCGTTCCCTTTATGCCTATCATGGGAATAGATATGTTTTCTCGCAAAAGCCGGCGGAAAATTTTTTCTATAAATAATCCCATACCATTGATTTCTGCGTCATTGTCCGATGTTGTTTCGACACCACAATTCGGAGAACGATTTGCCCCAATAATACCGATAACTTCAAATCCATATTTTTTATATTCCATGATATGTTGTACTACATAATCAGCCAGTCTTGTTAGTTTCAAATTCGAGTCGTCATTTTGCATTGCTGAACGTATGCGTGTATTCTCTACCACTACCGGGCTATCAGCACCATGAATATTTCCCCTATCAAGTCCTAAACAGCAAAACTCCGGACAGGGCATTTGGACAATACCAATATCTGCATTTAAGAAAAAATCAACAATATCTTTATTTGCTGCCGGATAAATTGCCGTTCCATCAGAAATAGAATTTTGATTTAAAAAGCAATGTACAACAAAAACAACCTTTTTACTTCTTCCATCATTGAACATAGTATAATTTCTTACTTCTCGATTGAAATAAACGGCGGAAAGGTATCGGAGCTATCGTTACGCCGCATAGTTTTTGAGTCCACATCAAAACACTTGCCGTTGTATTCATAGTGTAGCTTATTAGCTTTAACATAAAAACGATGTTCCGATTGAAATGCAACGGGCTTAAAATTCCCTTCTTGTATCGGCTGATCCCGATACAAGACCTGATCTTCCGATAACTTCAGCACATCATTTTCAAGACGCACATCATAAATTCCACTTACGATAGCCTCTGCTGCCACATTTTTCCCTGAAGCTGAAATGAAACGAAAACAGCCAGTCAAACTATTCGTGCTTTTTCGCTTCGCCAGTTCAAATCGGAACAGGGATACACCACTGAAATCTTTTCGCAATTTTTCCCGTTCTCCATCCTTTCCCATGAGCCATATCTTCTCATTAGATACAATAAACATATCCAACTGAAATCCGCTCTGAGAATATTTCAGATTAGAGAAAGATATTTGATCTGAGTAAACGCCCTGCAACACACCATTTTCAAGTTCGTAAACTAATTCCTTTGTAAACAGCGTTTTGCCATCCACATTCGCTTCAATGAAGTTGATGATTTCATTCATTAGCACCCGACCATCCTTTCAATTTGAAATACACCTTTTCCACCAATAACGCATAAAAGCAACTTAAAATTTTCAAGCCCCACAACTTCTGACTTTCTTTCCCGCTCAGCTGTACAGCAGCTTTTCTAAATACTCGCCAACCACTATGAGATGCTCGTCCAGATTTCTGTTGCGTTACTCACCGACAGACCTGAATTGATTTATACAATAATATCCTAGATAAACTGGGATTTTGCTATTTCATTTTTTCTTGACACTCGCTACATTCTCTATCGTGAATAGAAATAATTCCACCACATTTAGAACAAGTATATTTTATTTTTTGCTGTTCCATGAAATGCTCCAAATCTTGTTCTTGAATAAAACGGCTGTTTTTTATAAGACTTGCTTGATACCGTTTGTTATAGCTTTTTTCAAGGTTTTTAATCAACTTACATGGATATTCAGCACATTCAAAACAATGGGATAACGCTTTTTCTTTGATACAGTCCTTTATTTTACATTTACGACAATGTTCAGGTTTTCCTTTATCACTATTCAAGCACCCAGCACAAGGGTTTTTATGGTAACAGTGCTTATAACAAACTTTACAATTCATTCCACATGGAGCAAACATACTTATATCAATTTTTTCTGGCATTTTCATAGTTGTCTACTCCTTTCGGTAAATCCTAATTTTCTTAGTTCTATAAACTGATATTTATCTGGCAGACTTGTTTATCCACTCATCAAGAAATTTCATTTGTTCTTCCGTGTAAAACCAATGCTCTCCGTTTCTCATAACAGTAAGTGTTGCATTAGTTTGTTTTGCAAATTTAGATATAGTTGCATAAGAAGTCAAGTTATCTTTCGCGCCAAATAAAATATTTGTTGGAATTTTCCATATAATTGGATTTTCTTTTACATAACAGAGATATTCCCATGAGAGTGTTTCTCCAAAAGTTGTTTTAATTTCTTTTTTATCTCGAAGTTCATCTTCTGTAACATTTGCCCAACACATCATATCTGCAATCAGTTTTTCCATATTCACAATAGGCGAAATAAAATATGCTTTTTCTATTTGCTTATCCGATAAGGTGTCCATAGCGAAATAGGCACCTATGCTATTTGCAACTATTTGAACAGATTTGTAATGTTTGCAAATCAAATCAAAAAGTGATGGAAATTCTTCTTTTGCTTCCCATGGATATTGTGCAGTATAGTTGAGTCCAATCACATCATAATCACTAAAAAGAGGTTTGTAATGTGAAGACTCCTCTGCATTTCCACCTTTACCATGTATATAAATAACTACTTTATCCATAATAGTTGTCCTCCTCAAATTCCGATTTGAAGTTACTCTTTGTTAGATTTATCCCTTTTTATTTTTGAACCAATATCAAGTCCCAACAGCAAACCTACCGAAATACAAATCGGTAAAGCTGTTATAGAGGTAAGTCTTGTAATTATTGTACCTATTATTGAACCTGCCGCAACTCCATATAACATTCCTTTGCTTTTATATGTTTTTTCCTCATTATCGCTATTATTCATATTTATATCCATTCCTTTCTACAAATTCCGGTTTCACGTTTCAAAATTATATTGCTCCTATCATACCTGCTTCAAATAAAGTTTCAAATGTATTTACTGCACCTCCATGCTCCACAATCCTCCCATCAACTACCTTATCAACATTAATGCCAGTAAATACCAATCGTTTGTTGGTTGGCTTCATTCCTAGCCATTCACCTTTATGTGTACCCTCCATTACAAATTCAGAGATGACATAATCACCATCACAAAATTGCTTAATAATCTTCATCTTATAATCGGGATATGTCTGCTTTGTTGCTTGTATGTGCTCTTTCATACCTTCAACGCCAACTGGAATCAGTCTTTCTCCTATTTTCACACAACATTTTTCATGGACAAACTCTGCTACTTTTCCAATTTGATTTTCAGATATGATAGTTTCATAGAAATATTTTATTTTCTCCACTGAATCCATTGTCCTACCCCTCGACTTTCCGCTTTGTTTATTCCTTCACCACATTAGGTATTCAGAAGTTTTGTCAAATCCTCAATAGATACGTCCATTTTTGCAGATACCTCTTCCATAGTCATTCCAGAAGCAAGGAACCGCTTTACTACCATCTGCATATCCTCGCCAACCTCAATGAGATGCTCGTCCAGATCGTAGAACCGGATCACACGCTGCCCCCAGCTATGCTCAATGACTTCTCCAAGATATTCAATTTCCGAGTATGCTTTCAGCTTATTCAGGAAACCATCAAAGTCCTGTTCCTCAAAGACGATCTCCGCATTGTTGGATTTCTTCAATACTTTTTCTTTTGGTATACTTACCAGCCAGTCAAAATCCTGCTGTAACGCCAGTCCGCAGGTAAAAGCGATATTCTTTCCGTAATCTTGATAGACCTCTAGCCCGAACAGTTCCTCATAAAACTTTCTTGCGGCGCTGATATCCGCTACCGATATAACTGTACATACATACTTCATATAAATGCTCCTTTCAAGCCTCTTTCTCTGTTCTTTAGTTCTGATAAAGCTTTTTGCATAACACACAACTAAATTAAATTATACTGCTTCCTTCTCTTTATAGCCATACTGCCCAATCTCCATAGTCAAATGTACCGCTGCCGTGATGTAATTTACCATCTTCCCGTAACTGCCTGAACGCATTTCTCATTCTGCTTAAAATCTCCGGCTGAATATCCAAACTATGATGCGCAGGAAAAACCTTTTTGACCGGAAGCTCCGAAATCTTTTCAAGAGAAGCAAGGTATGCGTCCGGGTCTGTTGACGGATAATAGGCAAATAAAGTGTCCTTATAAACCAGGTCTCCGGTAAACAGATAGCCTCTGTCTGATTCCCAGAAACACATATGCCCCGGAGCATGCCCCGGGGTATGCAATACCTGTATATTCCGTCCACCTAATTCAATGTTCTCTCCATCCTCCAGTACCTTTGTTGGCGTACCCTGGAAAAACTCATAAGTGCCTGTATCGTAACCGTCTGGTAAATCGCAGCGGTCTGCCACCATCTCTCTGATTGTTTCTATTGTCAGCGGAAACTCACCGTTCAGCCAGCCCAATTCTTCCGCATGGGCATAAAAGTCTGGAAAATACTTATGGCCACCAATATGATCCCAATGAATATGGGTGGCAACGGCTGTAACAGGCTTATTTGTCAGCTTCATTACTTCATCATAAATATTGCAGATTCCCAGACCCGTATCAATCAATAAGCTGCGGCTGGAGCCATTTAACAGATAGCAATGCGTCTCCTCCCAATGCCGGTATTCGCTGATAATATATGTACCTTCATCAATCTGGTCAATCGTGAACCATTTTTCCATTTGCAATCATACCTCCATAATTAATATCTGATATCCTTTGCAGAACATCACTTATTTTTCTGCCAAGGGGCATTTATTACTTTCATTTATCTATATTCTCTATCCCTGTCTCTTATACACATCTCCGAGCCCACGAGACTACGCTGCATCG
>CAMQZX010000041.1 GCA_947039785.1 uncultured Lachnospiraceae bacterium
TCCTTATATGATATACAGAGCTCTTGCAGTACAATGTGCCTCTTTGTCATTTGTAGATACAAAAGAAATGCACAGACAGATGATTTCTTCAGGGATAGCTGTTGGCTTTGTGTCTGAAAACAGCTCTGACTTTTATACCTCAAAAAATATACGGCTGATTCCACTTCTTGATCACAGATTCTCCCGTGAACTTAAAATATGCTTCAAAAGAGATAAACATCTTACGGATTTTAGCCGGGATTTCAGAGATTTCACTATAGATTACTTTGCATTAAAAAGAACAACCTAAAGAAAGGACACCTATCAATCATGGATAAACGTTACGAAAGAAATATCCCCTCCATCAGTGAAGAGGAACAAAAATTACTATCTCATAAAAAAGTACTGGTCATTGGCTGCGGAGGCCTGGGCGGATACATTATAGAATATCTTGCACGTCTTGGAGTGGGACATATCACCGCCATTGACGGGGATTCCTTCGAGCCAAACAATTTAAATCGTCAATTAAACAGCAGCCCTGATGTGCTGGGATACAGCAAAGCACTAACCGCAGCTATGAGAGTAAAGAAAATAGCCCCTGACACGGAGATAATCCCGATTGAGACTTTTTTTGACACAAAAAATGCTGATGAACTTGTTAAAAATCAAGATCTGGTCATCGACGCACTGGACAATATACCTTCACGTTTTATCATGGAGGATGCCTGCGAAAGACAGAAGATAACCTTCGTTCACGGTGCAATACTAGGTTGGAACTTTCAAGTTACTGTGGGGCGTCCCGGCAGCCGGATATTACACCACATTTACAAAACAGCAACTAATATATCCTGTAAAACCTCTCTTGCTATGACGCCCCCCGCGTGCGCAGCTGTAGAAATAGCAGAAGCACTTAAGATTCTAACCGGACATGAACCATCCTTGGAAGGCAAACTGCTGATGTATAATCTCCAAAACATGGAACAGCTGATTATCTCAATTAATTAACCGACCTTTGTACCTAGAACTAGTGGTCAGAACACCAGGCACGCTGTCTTGTTAATCTTACGAATATCCAACAGACAGCGTGCTAATCCCTCAATTCTAATTACCCCTTTGTATTTTATCCCAGGCAGTAATTCCAGCTTTCTGGCCTTCCAGTATGACAGCATCCACCATGGGATGCACCACATTACAATTTCCACATAGATGAATCCAATTCAATGTGCCGAGTCCATAAATCAGCGTTTGATCCGGACACAGTCCGACGGCAACCAGCAAACTTTTACACGGAATAACTTGTTCTTCTTCTGTATGAAAATTATACACTTTTACTCCCGTCAAATATTCTTCCCCAAGCACTTTTGTAACCGTAGCCGAGCAAATAAGCGGAATATTATACTCACTTAAACACCGTTGATTTCTGGCCATACCGCCGCATTTAGGCTTTTTTTCCACCATTGCCAGAACTTCTATGCCCTCCAAAACCAACTGTTTTGCCATAATAAGCCCCAAGTCACCACTCCCAAGAATCACAACCGGCCCCTGCGGCAGCTGGTGATAAATATTCACCATTTCCTGAACCTGACCTGCTGTATAAACGCCTTCTGGTCTGGTTCCCGCAACAGGAAGTGAACCCAATGTAATTTCCAGACACCCTGTTGCCATAATCAATTGATCAAAACTGACTTTTCGAAAACCGATTGCCACCCCCGACAAAATAACCGTTCGATCAGGTGAAATAGACAAAACTGTTGTATCTAAAAGAACCTGAATTTTCTCAGGAAACTGTTCCAGCAATTTTTGTGTATACTCCACTCCTGTCAGATGGGAACCGAATCCTCGATGAGCACATTGTAACAAAATGCCGCCCATCTCTTTCTTACGATCAATCAGTAAAATACTATTGCAGCCTGCCTCATACGCAGATTTTGCTGCAGCAATTCCAGCCGCACCGGCACCTACAATAACGATTTCATAATAATTCATGCCGTGCTCCTTCCAGCAGTTTCGAAATAATCTGACTACATCGGCTGCCTTGACACTGCCCCATACCGACGCCTACTCTGTATTTTACGCCGGCAATGGACGTCGCCCCCCGGCGAATTGCTTCTAAAATTTCAGCTTTTGAAATATCCTCACATTGACAGACAATATCTCCATAGTCCGGATCACGCATAACAAGAGAATTTCTGGTCTCAAAGTTCATTTTACGGACAGCTCTGATAGCCTGACGTTTCGGATTAAATCCCCGGTTTGGCAAAGCATTCAAATATTCTGCTGTTCGATCGGCCAGATATTTTCCCAACTCATCAGCACAAGTTAATCCTGGTGTTTTGATTCCAATCAAACTATAAAAACCAGGAGCTGGATTTTCGATAACAAAACTGCCAATGCTCTTCCCATCAGGAACAAGCTTTCCTTTTTTTTCTACCATCCAGTGAGGATTAGGACGAACAGCACCAAAGGAGCGAATCACCTGATTTAAATCGACTTTTGGAAGTATGTCAGCGGCAATGCTCCGCAAACGATCCATACTTTTACTGGATGTGGAAAAATACTCTCCATCCATTGGTCGTTTAGAAGAAGCCAGTAGCAAATTCCCCTCCACAGTAGGTACTGCAGTGATTCCCTTGCCTGCCTCTTCCGATTCGTGGAAAATAATATGTTCTGGAGTAGCCGTATGTCTATCCAAGACTAAAAATTCTGAACCATCCAAAATCAGTCGTACTGTAGGAGGAAATAACAATTCCTGTATCTTATCTGCGGAAAGCCCTGCACAATTCAGTATTGCTCTACACTCAATAAATTCTTTCGTTGTCTCAACCGCATAACCATATTCTGTTTTCTGAATTCCTATCACTTTGGTTTTCAGCCAAACATCACACCCGTTCTGTATTGCATTCTCATAGGCAGCAATACCTAATTGCCAAGGATTTACTGTTCCAGTCGTTGGTGCATAAAGAGCAGATGTCACACCAGATGCCAGATGCGGCTCCATCTCACAGGCTTCTTTACCAGAAATCAATCTCAATCCAGGAACATTATTTCTAATACCATGATTAAATTTTTTCTGCATCACTTTATCCGCCTGAGGACCAAATCCAACCATCAGGGAACCCCTTCGCAAAAATGGTACTTCTAAATCCTTGCATAATGTATCGAAAACTTCATTTCCATGTACAGTCATTTCAGCTTTCAGACTTCCAGGTTGATTGTCATAGCCAGCATAGACAATAGCTGTATTCGCCTTCGTCACACCCATACAGACATCATTTTTTTCTTCAAGTAAAACCACGGATATTTTCCAGCGCATCAGATTTCTCGCCACAAAACACCCCAATACACCTCCGCCTATCACAACTGTATCAACAACTTTCATTCCTAATCCCCCAAAGTCACTGTCACTTGTATCTCGGCTCCCTGCGGTATTCCTTCACAATCTCTTGAGATGCAAAAATATCCATCGGTTCCGGCCAAAGTGGTAATTAACCCGGATTTTCCACGAATAGGGCTTGCAATCAATTCGCCGTCTCTTTTATTAAGATGAACACAATGATATTGCGCCCTCCCATGATTTGCCCCAACACTCTCGGATATTTTCGCAGTAACAGTATAACTGTTCATATCCCTGTCCATCAGCCTGCCCAACGAAGGCAAAACAAACAGCTTCGTGACAAAATAAGCAGCCACGGGATGACCTGGCAAACCTACAAGGGGCTTATTTTGAGCTTTTCCCAATATGGTTGGCTTTCCGGGCTTAATGGCAATACCATGCATCAACAATGAGCCCATGGATTCTATGATACGGCAGGAGGCATCTTTAACGCCCACACTGCTTCCTCCCGAAAGCAAAACCGCATCGCATTCTGAAACAGCAGTTTTGACTACTGATGCCAGCAAAGCTTCATTGTCCTTTATAATTCCATAATTTTTCACTTCTGTGCCAAAAGCAGTAAGCATCGCCTCCAACATTGGACTATTTACATCTCTGATCTGGCCAGGTCCCGGAATCTCTTCCGGCGGAATCAGTTCATCCCCAGTCGATATGACTCCCACCGTCAGTTTTTTGATCACAGGAACCCAAACACAGCCAATAGCAGCCAGGGCCCCAATATCCTGCGAACCTAGCACTCTGCCCTTTTTTAAAACCACCTTGCCGGGATAAACGTCATCTCCCCGAAAAATCATATTCTGTCCCGGGGCAGCAGATTTGGAAATGCCGATAGTACCATCACCATAGTCCTCCGTGTATTCTATCATAACCACACAATCCGCACCTTTGGGAATCGCACCGCCTGTTGGTACCGCACAGCAGGTTCCCGGCTGTAGTTCAAATTCTGCTCCCTCCCCCATGACTACTTCCCCTTCCAGGGGTAAAATGGCTGGAATCGCATCGCTGCATCCAAATGCATCTCTGGCTCGTATTGCGTAGCCATCTACGGTAGAACGATCAAAATCCGGAACATACTCCCGTGCCGTGATATCTTCTGCCAAAACCCGTCCTATAGCCCCGGACAACGGTATTGTTTCCACATTCTCTTTCAGAGGAATAAATTCCTGTTCTATCAGTGTTAAAACCTCTTCCGGTGTTTTTACATGAAGCATAACATAATACCTCCCCACTAATTATTATTTCTTCTACAGCAGCTTCAAGCTCTGCTAACAGATACGCCTTTACAGTAATTTATACACTATCATACTTTCTAACAAAACGGAAGTGTAAAAAATGAAATCAGAAAAATATTGAAATTGCATGAAGACTATGCTATAATAACTCCAGTAAATGACTGCTTGTATCCAATCCAGACAGAGAAAAATTACAGCAGTTCTATATTTTTGTAAAGTGGTGGACGAGCCTCTTTCCAAAACCAACAGACTCACGCTATTTTTGCGTCTTTTGGGTATTGGAGTGGCTGGTCATTTTTTATTATTTAAATTTGGAGGAAGAAACCATGAAAAAAAGAATCTCATTATTATTGGCTCTCACCATGACCCTGAGCCTGACTGTTGGTTGTTCTAATACCAGTGATTCCAAAGCAGAACAATCTGCTGAACCTACTGCAGAAGCCTCTGCTGAGCCTGCTGTCGAAGATACCGAAGCTCCCACAGACGAAGATGTTGAAACACCATCTGATGAAGAATCAACAGTTGATACTATTATTCTAAAAGAAGCCGATGAAAATATGCTTAACACTTATACTGTAATTTCTGTAAATCCGGAAGCTCCTTTCACAGATGCTGATGGAAATACAGTCTCTGACGTTGCCATCAATACTGAAGGTGCTGATGCTTTAACTGAGTGGCTTTTAACTCAGGATGCACTGGATCTGGCAGATGAATATGGTGTTGCTGAATATGGTGAGCATTTATTCTACGTAAAAGACGATGCTCCTGTATACTCTGGTGAGATCGCTGCCGCTACTGACGAAACCAAAGTTATCCGTCTGTCTACCACTACTTCCGTTAATGACTCTGGTCTGCTTTCTTACTTGCTACCAGTATTTGAGGAAGAGTATGGTTATACTGTAGAAGTCCAGTCTGCAGGTACAGGCCAGGCAATTGCCGCAGCGCAATACGGAAACGCCGATATTATTTTGGTTCATGCCAAATCTCAGGAAGAAGAATTTGTTGCCAATGGCTTTGCTCGTACGGTCAACGGCTTCGACTCTGAGCGAATTTCTTTCATTTATAACTATTTCGTACTGTGCGGTCCATCTGCTGACCCGGTTGAAGTTGCTTCCTGTGACAGCGTTCTCGATGCTTTCGCAGCCATTGCTGAAAACAAACAGACCTTCATCTCCCGTGGTGATGGTTCCGGAACTCACACCAAAGAGTTATCTCTGTGGCCAGAAGATTTAGGAATTACTGCTGAACCTGATTCCTTCGCAGATTATACAGACTGGTATATTTCCGCAAACGCCGGTATGGGAGCATGTCTGGTTATGGCTGAAGAAATGAATGCTTATATCCTGACTGATAAAGCCACATTCCTAACATTTGCTGCAAATAACGGAGAAATGTAATCAATTGATTTTTAATAAATTGGTATTATGATACCCGTGGAAAGATTTCTTCCACGGGTATTTCATCATAAAACAACAACAGTCCCTATTATGCCTCATATCGCAGGCAATCATGGTCATTCGGACTGTATATAATAAATATTTTGGGAAAGGGTAATAAAAATGCTGTCTGCATTTGAAAAAGCAATTCATTTAATCCTGACTGTAGATGCGGAACTGTGTAATATCCTCTCCGTAACAGCAAAAATGAGTCTGTCAAGCTCTATCATCGCCCTCCTCATCGGAGTTCCACTTGGAATTGTGCTTGGAGCATGCTGTTTTCGCGGAAAATGCATTCTACTTGTACTAAATCGTACATTAATGGGCATGCCGCCTGTAGTCTGCGGCCTTTTATTTTATATGGTATTTTCCGGAGTAGGCCCACTGCGCCACTGGAAAATCCTTTTCACTGTAAAAATTATGATAATGGCTCAAGTCGTATTGATTACTCCCATAGTAATCGGGAATATGGAGACTTATGTCTCAGGAATTGCTCTCGCCATACGCGAAACCACCAAAGGACTTGGCCTTGGAAAACTAAAAACCTTTTTATTACTGACCAACGAATGCGTCTACCAGATTTTCTCTGTCTATCTATTAGCTTTTTCCAGAGCTATTGCTGAAGTTGGTGCAGTTTCTATGGTTGGCGGAGCCATTGCCTGGAAGACCAATGTAATGACTACAGCAATCATGCAGTATACCAACCGCGGTAATTTTTCCCTTGGTATCGCACTTGGTATAATTCTTCTTGCAGTTTCACTGCTTGTAAATATCATAATTTTCCTACTACAAAGGAGATTAAGTAAATGAAAACTTTTGCTTTTTCCAAAACGTATAACGATGTAACCGTCCTAAATGTTCCTGAGTTAGAATTACACCCTGGTAAAATCTACAGTATTATCGGTTCCAACGGAAGTGGAAAATCTACTTTTGCCAAGATTCTTGCGGGCACTCTTTCAGCAGATCAAAAAGGAATAAAACTGGAGCCATACATTTCTGTTGGCTACATGCCTCAAAAAAATTACGCTTTTCGTATGAGCACAAAAGCAAACATCCTCCTGGGAGGTTCTGACAAGACCAGAGCTGAATATTTAATGAAAGCTCTTCAAATCGACTGCCTGGCATCCCGCCGAGCAGACCATCTTTCCGGCGGCGAAACAGCACGAATGGTACTGGCACGACTTATGATGAAACAATACAATCTGTTAATTCTGGATGAACCTACCGCTGTTATGGACATGGAAACCACATTTTTATCAGAAAATTTAATACAGCAATATACTAAAGAAAGCAATTGCGCTTTAATCCTTATAACTCATAGTCTGCAGCAAGCCAAACGCATAGCTGATGAAATTCTATTTTTCAATAAAGGTCAACTTTGGGAAGCTGGACCAAAAGAAGCTCTCCTCAACACTCCCATCCACCCAGAAACCAGACAATTCCTAAAATTCTATGGTGTTTAAAAAACTTCTGGCATTTTGTTATCATATTGTCATAAAACTGCATCTCTGCTAAAGATTTCATTGTCCTTGGCAGAGTAGTTTTATGCGATTAGCCATGTATGAATTATTTGCACCACAATTGCAGCAAAATCTGGAGACCGGCATCGCCATTGGATGTATGGAAGAACTGGTTGGCCCGTTATCCATAGCCTACATGGCTGTCACTTCTGTTTCCACAACACATTCATTTTTAATGCGTCCTACCAGATATTGAAGTGCATCTACCACATGAGGGCGGATATCCCCACCAATCAAAACGTACATAATATCATCCCCAACGTTTAGTTCACCACTATTTAGCCACACCTTAATATAAAAAACACCATCCATTTTATAGGTATCGGCTATTACCTGATCAACCAGATTCTGATCATAGGAAAATACCATGCCCATAACTGGTTTTGTATTTTTCTCACCATAGCGAACCTGGGCCTTTGCGGTTTGACGGACTATGCCATTGTGGGTCAGGTACATACCGATTTTCGGTGCACTTTCATGTTGCTTCGCCTCAGCTAACCAGGCATCCATGGACGGGATATTTTTACAGTTGCTCATCTTTCTACCTTCTTTCCTTTCCTTGAACTATATCACTGCCTATCATCTTTCAAGCAAGCTTCACTTCTAAGTTCATTACTACACACTTACTGCCTTACAATACTTATACACTATCATACTTTCTGATAAATCGAAAGTAAAGCTTTGTTAATAAAAGATGCCAGAAACGATTCCTCACAAACCGCTTCTGGCTGATTATTGACTAATATTTAGTTACTTCACTGCTTCCAATTTTGCATTGGCCTGTTCTACTTTCAATCTGGAGAGCAGCAGTGCAATGATCAGATTGATAATCATCGGAATCCATAAGTACATAAAGTACAGCATATTAATACAGGAGTCAGGCTGAGCTGCTGCATTTGCTACATAGCCGCTGGCTGCAAGGAGCCATCCGGCAAGGGCTGTACCAATACCCCCGCCAATCTTTACTCCCAGAGACGTGCAGGAATACATGGTTCCGTCAATTCTCTTATGTTTGGTGAGGAAGGTATACTCAGAGCAGGATGCGATCAACGCGTTCAGGTCACCCTGCAGCGGACTCATACCAATGGCCGCCACTCCCGAGAATACCAGCATCATAGGAAGACTTCCCAGATAGCCGCCCACGACTACCAGTCCGCGGGCAACAGTTGCCAGAATATAACCTGCCAGGTTGATCTTATACATACCCTTCATTTTCTTCACCAGCATCGGCGTCAAAATCAAGCCCACGATCAACGGTATGTTAATTGCCATGGAAAATACGCCCAGCAAAGAAGCATTGCCCAGAATATAGGTCATAAAATAAATACCCATGTTCAAAGTAGCCGTATAAATCTGTGTCAAAATATACACACAGCAGATAATAATATAGAACTTATTTGCAGCCAGAAGCTTTGCAGCATCGCCCAGACTATACTTCTCTACCTTTTCTACTACTGCCTTTGGGCCTGCCTCATCCAGATCCTCGGGCGGAAGCTCCTTTACTGACAAAACAGAAAGGGAATTGACCGCAAGACCAATAATTGCATAGATAATGGCTACTGTTCTCCAGCCAGATGCCCCGCCACCCATTGATTTTACAAAGTTCACCGTGATAGTCTGAATCAAAAGGCTGGTGGCAAAGGCAAACATGAAACGGATGGATCCCATCTGTACACGCTCGCTTCCGTTTCTCGTTACCAGAGCGGTAAGTGCAGAATATGCAATGTTATTGGCTGTATAAAACACTGCGTTTAAGAGGGTGTAGCTGATGAAAAACCATGCATATTTTGCCCCTTCTCCCAGGCTCACCGGTACGGCAAAGATTGCCACCAGAGTGGCCGCACATCCAAAATACCCCCAGAACATCCAGGGTCTGGCTTTTCCCATCCTGCTGTTGGTCTTATCAATCATGGAGCCGAAGAAAATGTCGGTCACACCATCGAAGAGCTTGGAGAACATCATTAATGTTCCCACAATACCTGCATTCAGGCCTACGGTGTCAGTCAGATAAATCATGACAAATGAGGATAGTAAAGCATATACCACATTACCTGCAATATCTCCGGAACCGTATCCAACTTTGTTGTACCATTTCAAATACGTTCTTTCTTCCATCGTATTTTTCTCCTTCTATATTTTTTTAATCTATGTCTCTGCTGATATTGCTATCCGGAATCTGCATGCTTTGCAATATCAGCAAATGACTGCTGTAATGCCTGCTGCTGTTCACAGCTCATAAGTTATAAACAGCAGCCAGTATTTTATAATAACACAACACTTCTTATAATCTTATAAATGATAAGGAATCAATCTCATTCTATATTGAAATACCTCTTCATCTAATCGATATTGGCTGCGAAGCCGAGGGCCACAGCTATTGGAACCAATTCCATTCTGTGCATAATCCAGGCACCAGACGGTGCTGCCGGAAGGAACAAGTTCATAGTTATGCCCCTTCTCTGTCAGCTCCTCTTGCGTATAAACCGATGCATTAAAAGCAAAAGGCTGCGGGGAGACTGCGGTGATACCGTATCCATTTCCTGTCACTGTAACATAATCGCAGTCATAATGACTTCCATTTTCCTGAGGTCTGATATAATCCTCATGCATATCCGCCACCTTGCTGTCAAATCTGCCGTGATAGGAAGCTCTGTGCTTGTCACAATAGCTCTCCATAGGTCCCATACCATAATATGTAACCTGGTCAAGCTCCTTATTCAAAAACAGACGAAGCCCAAATCTGGGAAGCTCCGGAAATTCCGGATTCCTCTTCACATCCATAGTCACATCAACCGTACCATCGTCCAGAATTGTCCACTCTGCCTCAATTTCCAGCATCTTCTGCACGGTTGGCGCTGACATGGACATCTTACTGCGGATGGTCAACCTGTTATCAGTAACCCCATAGGAAGTCTCATAAGCTCTGACTTTCGCCCAGTCATAATGGGCACGCATCCATTCCAGTTTAATGCTTCTGTCGTTATCTGTAGGAGCACGCCATATATTTACATCCACAGGTTTGTCCAGCAGCGCTTTCCCTTCATACATCATGCAGTCAAACAAACCACGACGCTTATCATACTCATAGCAGAATGTCTCTCCCTGCAAAATCAGACGGGCATCTTCCTCTGCAACTTCAATTTTGGAAGCTGCTAATGTCCTGCCATTTAATAACTGAAGGGCAGTCTGATTTCTTCCGTCCTCATTTTCCAACAGAATCTCATCAAATCCCAACACATGGCCTTCAGCTAAAATGGCATCGCTTTCTTTCCGGTGATAGATCAGTTTCACATAATTTCTACCCATCTTAGAAACAGACACTTCCAGCTTTATCACGCCACATTTATGAGGAGCAATTGATGGACACTCTAATTTTCCGGATTCCACCAGTTCCCCATCGCAATTTACTTCATACCGGATATCCACATATTCTTTCAAGTCTGTAAAATCCATATAATTGCGAAGAGTCACCTCCCCGGTATTCTGATTAAACTTCTCCACTCTGGCAGGGCGGTATACGTTTTTATATTCTAAAAGACCAGTGTGAGGCGTTCTGTCGGGATATACCAGACCATCCATACAGAAACTTCCGTCGTGAACCTTTTCCTCATGGTCTCCTCCGTAAAGCAGCATGGCTTTCCCATTTTCTGCCCAGCCATGGTAAATGGCATGATCACACCACTCCCAGACAAAGCCGCCGCACATGATTTCATTTTCTTCAAACATCTGGAAATAATCTTCCAAATCTCCAGGTCCATTGCCCATGGCATGGCAGTATTCACACAAAATAAACGGCTTGTCCGGTTCATTTTGCAGGTATTCCTCCATCTCCTCAAAGGAAGGATACATTCTGCTGTACAAATCCAGATTGGAAAAGTCATATTTTCTTTTATTGCTTCTATAAAACGCACTCTCGTAATGGGTCAGACGGCTGGGATCAAATTCTCTGGTCCACTTTAACGCTTCCTCAAAAGTACAGCCATAAGCACTCTCATTTCCCATAGACCAGATCACCACACAGGGGCGGTTTTTATCTCTTTGAACACACTTCTTGGTCCGGTCCAAGGTGGACTCGATAAAATCCGGATTATCAGAAATGGGCTCATTCCAACGTCTGCTCTTATTATCCCAATCATCGTCTGCATAATACAGCTCTGCCGGACCATGGCTTTCATTATCCGCCTCATCGATGACCAGGAAACCATACTCATCACAAAGCTGATAAAACATCGGCGCATTGGGATAATGACTGGTGCGAATAGCATTGAAATTGTGCTGTTTCATCAAAAACAGATCCTTCTTCATCTGAGCAACGTCAATGGTACATCCTGTTACCGGATCTGAATCGTGTCGATTTATGCCGTGGAATTTAATAGGCATTCCGTTAAAATATACCACCCGGTCTTTCACACAGATTTCCCGAATGCCGATACGGTCTGTAATAGTCTCCGATGCTGTCTCTATGACTACCGTATAAAGATATGGATGTTCCGGGCTCCACCAAACAGGATTGTCAATAGTAAACTCCGTAAGATATTCCTTTTCTTCGCCCCTTGCTTCCACAGACTGTCTGGCTATTATTTTTCCAGCATCATCGCAAATCGTAATCTCTGTGGGAACCACCGTATGAAAATAGTCAAGCTTCATATGGACAGATGCCTGGTTTTCCTGCTGGCTTGTTCGGATAAAATAGTCAAATACACCTTCCTGAGGACGTTTCAAAAGATAGACATCACGGAATATTCCGCTCATCCTAAATTTATCCTGATCTTCCAGGTAACTTCCATCGCACCATTTGAGGACCAGCACAGCCATCACATTGCCGCCCTCTTTTATATAGTCAGAAACGTCAAATTCGCTGGTAGAATGTGATACCTGGCTATATCCTATATAGCTTCCGTTCATCCACACATAAAAACAGGAATCCACTCCTTCAAAGTTCAGATAGATCTTTGGCGCAGCATCATCCTTCTCATACTGGAATTCACAGATATAAGCCCCACAGGGATTGTCCTGAGGAACGTAGGGCGGGTCAAATGGAAATGGATATTTGATATTGGTGTATTGATGTGTGTCATACCCATAATTTTGCCACACACCAGGAACGGTTACCCGGTCATATGTACTGGCATCATAATCCTTCTCAAAGAAAAAATCCTTCAGGTCATAGATGCTCTCATAATACCTGAATTTCCATTCTCCATTCAGCATCTGAATCCGATCCGATAGCTCCCGGTGCTCTGCCAGAGTATCCATAACTCTGGATGCCGGAATGAAATAAGAGCGATCCGGCATTGTGTTCTCATGAAGCACCTGAAGATTTTCATAATGTTTTGGTACAATCATTGCAATTCCTCCTTTTTTATTCGGCTGCCTGTTTCTTTTTGATATCTATATTATATACAACCATATGACGTACTTCCATAAATAGCATTAGACAAAACATGCACAAAATGATACAATATTGAAAATCCACTTGAATAATCCAAGAACATTTTGCTACATATTCTTAGCTTGCCTTAATGTTCTGTTCTTTAGCATTTTGCGCAAATTACCCGTCGTTAAATTGTTAGTTTTTAAATGGAGGAATTTTGAATGTATGTGAACAGTGCTTACTGGCATAACACTCTGCTGGACTTCAAGGATAAGAAGCATCCTTTATTTGTGGGAAGCTGCGGTACCTATCACTTATATACCAAACCCAGGATGCCTACCCACAGACCCCGGGGAAGGCTGGATTTTCAACTTCTCTATATAGCCTCGGGGAAAGCACATTTTTTCTTCAACGGCGTGGAAGAAATTGTAACAGCTGGCCACATGGTTATCTACTACCCAAAGGAAGAGCAGAAATACTGCTATTACGGAACCGACCAGACAGAGGTCTACTGGGTTCATTTTACGGGAAATAATGTCAAAAACATCATGCGTCAATATGGCATTGCGGACTCCGCCCATGTCATCTATACGGGAACCTCTCTGGAATATAAAAGAATTTTTATACAAATGATTCAGGAGCTTCAGATGTGCAGGGAAAATTACGAGGAATTTCTGGTAATCCTGCTCAGACAGATATTCATTATGATCCAGCGCCAGGTTGGCAACCGTCCCAAAGCCAAAAACAGCTATCTGGAAAGTGAAATTGAGACAGCCACCAGATATTTCAATGAACATTACAATACCGCCATTAGTATTGAGGATTATGCCGCTTCCCGAGGTATGAGTACCAGTTGGTTCATACGAAGTTTCAAGGACTTCACCGGTTCCACTCCCATGCAGTACATTTTGTCCATCCGCATGTCCAGTGCACAAAACTTACTGGAAACCACAGATTACAACATGACAGAAATCAGCAGCATTGTTGGATATGAGAACCCTCTTTATTTCAGCCGTTTATTCAAAAAGCAAAATGGCGTCTCCCCTTCAGAATTTCGTAAACAGCTGCGAAACAAAATCAATGAATGAGCAAAAAAACGGGAGCAGATTACTCTGCTCCCAAGAGATAACTATGAACTTTTCATACTATTTTGCAGCAATCGCATATTCCTGCACAATTCTGGCAAGAAGGGTTCTCGGAAGAATCACAGACTTACCAGTCACAGAATGTACCATAAGCTTCATCTTCTGACTATACCCCATACAGTCCATCACAATCAGGCTTCCATCCCAATCCTTTAACTGCATGGCAGCAGCCTCCACTTCCTTCATTCCCAGATACGGCGAACCGGATACCACCCGAACTTCTCCTTCCAGTCTCTCCCATCGATCTTTACACTGTTTAATCTGGCTCTGGTCTGGTATCATCACAGCCACAGATTCCTTACCTGCCAACACCGGTACTACCGCACCAAGAAGGTCAAAAGGATAGAGAAGCGGCACACTGGAATGAAATACATCAGGGAATTTTCCCGTACAGAACATGAGAATGCAGGAAACTCCCTGTTCCTCCAGATCCTCAATGGCACTCTGAATCCTTGGAAGAATCTTTCTCTCTGCAAACCGCACCTGACTGCCATCTACCATACGGGAAACAAGAACATAATCTCCATCTTCTGGACGGATCGCTTGGATCTCCTCCGGTGTAATACCGTCCAAAGCCCCCCGCTCTATAAGCTGGATATCCTCTCCCAGAATGGGGAAAATATCTTCTGTTATATCAGTCCTGGGGGCCTGCCCCACTGTTATCGCTCCTACTTTCATACTATGTACCCTTTTTACTCCATGGTTCCAAACGTACGCAGATGAGACATAGAACCATATAATTTATGGATTCTGTCATACTCTTCTGCATCGTAGAAATTGCAGTCTCCCTCTGTATACGCTTTTGCAACCTCAATGATAAAGCGTCCGGCTTCATCTATGGATGACATATTGGTTGCTCCTGTTGCACATCCCGGAACGGCTGTCTCTGTGGTAATTGCCACTCCTACCACCGGCGATGCTGTAGCTGTAGCCGGCTGAAGAATACTGTTCAGATGGAACAATCCGTTTCCATAAGGAGTAATATCCTGCATGCTGAGGGCAAACACCTTTGGAGACTGACCTGTGGTAATCTCCATGATGCCCAGCAAATCTTCACTGACTCTCAGAATATACCCATCCTTTACAGTAGGAGAAATGGCAAATCCTTTGTGGTTCATGATTCTGTTTCCCTTTGTTGTGTCCACAGAAAGAATCGCATCCACACTGTCATCCACTTCGCTGGCATTGATCTGTTTCATACTTACTGGAGAGCCCATAAAAGGCACTGGTTTATGAGGCTGTGTAGGTGCATCCGGGCAAACATGAGTGGAAATAACTACATCTCCGTTCAACTCATCTCCCTCTTTCTGCATTTTCAGAAGCTTAGCAGCTGCAGCCAGTACGGTCAGCGCACCGTCTCCGTCTGATACAAAGCCAATTCTCTCTGGTCTGGCTCCTAAGCCTCCCAGTCTTCCCAATAATCCAATGGTGGGGGCCTGTCCGCCTTTGCTCTTACCATTTTTTCCGGGAATCAAAACCTTTAACACATCTGTTGTCTTTCCTGACTCCCCCTGAATTGTTTCGATTGAAACGTTACACGCTGGACATATACCCTGCAGATAAGATGCTACTTTCTCGCCGCTTGCATAGGCAGAATCCAGAATCTCATAAATCTCTATAATCTCTTTTACTAACATGACTTCTCCTTTTTTCGTTTACCATTTATTTATATTGTCTGCTATTCAGGCAACATACACTATTTAATCCCCATAAGATCGCACAAAGAACGAATATAAATCTGTCCTGCGTTTTTTACATCTTCAATATCCACTGTCTCATTATAAGAATGAATTCCCACCGTATTGGACGGACCATACTGTATGGTTGGAATTCCTTTCAAACGATACTCTCTCGCATCGCTGGAGGCCCACTGATATGCAGGCAGCACCTCTGTCTTCCAGAGATTCTCTGCATGTTTTTTAATCGCCTCCACGATCGGTGCATTGATATCCGTAGCATTTCCATAGGCCTGAAAATCCATATCATATTCCACACCGCTTACGCCGCTCTTATCAATAATAGCCTTTGCGCACTCCTCAATCTCTTCAGGACCTACTCCGATGGGCAGACGGAGATCCAAAGTCGCCTCACAGTAGTCCGGAACCATATTAGGGCGAACACCGCCGGTAATCATACCCACATTTGCAGATACATGGTCAATAACTTCCCCTGTTCCTGCGCCGTTTTTCTGGTTCGCAATAATCTTGGAGTTTTCCAGAGCTTTGATTTGACTGCCGCTGTAACGACCTTCAATCTGGCGGAACATATCCACATGTTCCAGAACCTTCATCAGCTTCAAAATAGCATTTTCCCCTTTGTATCCAGCCAGGCTGCCATGGGCAGACACACCATGAGACTTAAAAATCAGCTCTACCTTTCCCTTCTGACCAATCTCAATGGTATTGTGGGAAGTAGGCTCTGCAACCAGGCAGGCATCAGCGTTTTCTGCATAGCCATTTTCACTGAGCCATTTTGTTCCATATTCTCCGCCGCTTTCTTCATCAGACACGATGTGAAGGCGAATATTTCCATTTAGTTTCGCACCGGATTCTGTCAGCATTCTCATGGCAAAAAGAATTCCTGCCACTCCTGCTTTCATATCCGATGTTCCTCTTCCCAGAATTTCCTTTTCTGTAATCTCGCCGGAAAACGGATCGAACTCCCATTGTTCCCTGTCTCCTGCAGGCACTACATCCACATGGCCGTTTAAAATTACACTAAAGCCATCCTCCTGACCAATTTTAGCCACCACACAGGGAAAGTCTGGGTTACCCCCGACTTCCTCACAGGGAATTTGGGATTCTGCAAGATATTTTTTCACAAAATCAATCACTTCCCTCTGGGAGCCAATTGGATTTTCACTGGGAATCTGAATCAGATCCGAAACCAACTGAACCAGCTCATCCAGCTTACCTTGAGCAAGCTCCATAACCTGCTTCTTTGTTACTTCACACATTTTTTATATCTCCTTTTACTAATATTTTTCTCTTATCAGCATCAAGATTTAATATACATGCGCCTTCACTTCCGCAATCGGAAATCATGTCTATTACCTTTTTGTCGCTTCTTTGACTTTCTTTACTTTCATTTTTATTCATATAAAAAGCAAGCCACTTGATGTCCATCTCCTCTGTCCTTTAATTGCGGCATCTCTTTCTTACACCGCTCCATACAGGAACCGCAACGTTTTGCCAAAGGACATCCCACCTGATCTCCGATGGGACTTGGAATTTCTCCTGAAAGCACAATCCTCTCCCTTTTATCAAATGGTGATTCCGGAGGAATGGCCGAAAGCAGCGCCTTCGTGTATGGATGCAGCGGATTTGCATAAATGCTTTCCGCATCACAAAGCTCCACAATTCTTCCCAGATACATAATTGCAATTCTGTCACTGATGTGCTTAATCACACTTAAATCATGGGAAATAAATACATATGTTAAATTATATTCCTTCTGTAATTCATTAAACAGATTCAGCACCTGAGCCTGAATGGATACGTCAAGGGCAGACACGGGCTCATCACAGACAATCAGCTTAGGGTTCAGTGCCAGCGCTCTGGCAATGTTAATACGCTGTCTTTGTCCACCGGAAAATTCATGGGGATATCTGTGTACGTGCTGCACATCCAGTCCCACTGTTTTCAGCAATTCCAACGCTCTCTGACTTCTTTCCTTTTTGTCTGTAATAATCTTGTGAGCCACCATAGGCTCCTCCACCAGCTTTCCAGCTGTCATTCTGGGGTCAAGAGAAGAAAATGGATCCTGAAATACCATCTGGATATCCCGTTTGATCTTCTTTAACTCATCTTTTTTCATTCCCAGAATCTGGCGGCCCTCATATTCTACGCTGCCTGCAGTTGCCTGGTGAAGCTGCACCAGGCATTTTCCGAAAGTAGATTTTCCACAGCCGGACTCTCCAATGATTCCCAGGGTTTCTCCTTCATAGATATCTACCGATACGTCACTTAACGCATGGAGGATCTGTGGTTTTTCCCCCAGCTTTTTGCTTCGTATTTTAAATTCCTTGGTGAGATTTCTTACTTTCATTATTACTTTTTTATCACTCATTGGCATTCACCTCTCCTCTCACCAGTTTTTCTTGCTGATTCTGTCTGTGACATGCCACAAAATGTCCTTCTTCCACTTCCAACAAAGGCGGTACTTCCTTGCTGCAGATTTCTGTCGCATAAGGACATCTGTTATAAAAATTACAGCACTGTCCGGTAAGACGCAAATCCGGCGGCACACCAGGGATTGCTTTCAGCTCTCCTTTTACCGTATCGCTTAACTTCGGCATGGAATCCAGAAGTCCCCAGGTATAAGGATGCAGTGGTTTCTCGTACAATCTTTCTGACCTTGCATATTCCACTGTCTTTCCGGCATACATAACCATTACTGTATCACACATTTTCCACACAACCCCCAGGTTGTGGGTAATCAAAAGTATCGACGTATCCATCTCATCCTGCAGCTCCTGAAGAAGCTCCAGTACCTGTGCCTGTACAGTCACATCAAGAGCGGTAGTGGGCTCGTCTGCTATGATCATTTTCGGTTTACAGCATACTGCCATGGCGATGATTACTCGCTGACACATACCACCCGACAGCTCATAAGGGTAAGAATCCATACGCTTTTCCGGCTGGGGAATTCCCACCTTTTTCAACGCTTCCACTGCCATTTTTCTGGCTTCTTCCTTCGACACATCCTGATGAGCACAGATCATTTCCACCATTTGGCTTCCAATCTTAAAAACAGGGTCGAGAGAAGTCATCGGATCTTGAAAGATAACCGCAATATCTTTGCCTCGAAAATTCAAAAGTTCTTTTTTATTCAAATCTAAAATCTGGCGGCCCTCAAAATTAATTTCTCCTTCCACAATCTTACCAATCTTAGGAAGCAGGCGGATAATGGAAGAGGCCGTCACACTTTTGCCGGAACCCGATTCCCCTACAATTCCCATGGTCTCTCCCTTATTCAGGGCAAAGCTTACACCGTCCACAGCCTTTGATACACCGCTGGCAGTGAAAAAGTAAGTTTTCAGATTCTTTACTGTAAGTAGATTATCACTCATTTTTTTCTCCTCGCTCTTCCTGTTCTTTATCGCTTCATCTTCGGGTCCAGTACGTCACGCACACCATCGCCGAACAGGTTGAATCCCAGTACCGTCACAAGAATAAATACGCCGGATACGGTCGCAATATGAGGTGCCGTATTCAGACAGTCTCTTCCTGCCCTTAAGATATTGCCCCAGGATGCAGTTGGCTGAGAAATACCAAGACCCAGAAAGCTCAGTGTTGCTTCTGATATAATTGCACCCGCCACATTCAAAGTAGCATATACGATAATAGGAGAAATTGTATTGGGAAGAATATGGCAAAACAGCATTCTGGCATTGGAAATTCCAATTACCCGTCCTGCATTGCAGTATTCCTCATTTTTCACAATATGCACCTGACCTCGAACCACCCGGGCAAAGGTTGGCACATTACCGATTCCAATAGCCAGTATCACATTTTGCAAACCGGAACCTAAGATGGTCATAAGAATGATTGCCAACAATACAAACGGGAAGGCCAGCATACCGTCCATCAGACGCATAACAACTGCATCTGCGATTCCCCCTGCATATCCTGCAATCAATCCTAACAAAATTCCAATGATTCCTCCCACGATAGTTCCTCCGATAGCCGCAATCAAAGAAACTCTGGCTCCATACACAATTCTGGAAAACAGATCTCTTCCAAATTCATCTGTTCCGAAAATATGTCCGTTTTCCCCAAAGCCCAGGTAAGTCTCTGAAGGTTTAATGGCATTTGGATCATGAGTTGCAATTATGGGGGCAAATACAGCCATTATGATCATAAATACCACAATCACAAGTCCAACCATGGCTGTTTTATTTCTTCTCAATTTATTCCAGACATTGTTTGCCCGGCGTTCACGTTTTACAAGCAGGGAATGTGCCTCTGCTCCCAGCACGGCTGTTTCTGCCGCTTTATTCTGTTTCGCCATTTAATTCCCTCCGTTCCCGCTCTCGTAGCTGACTTTTGGATTGATCAAGGTATATACCACATCCACAATCAGGTTGATAACAACAAAGACCACCGCTGTAAAAAGCACTACTCCCTGTATCAGAGCGTAATCTCGATTATCGATGGCACTGACGATCATAGTACCCATTCCCGGCCAGGAGAAAATACTCTCTGTCAGGATCGCACCAGTAAAAGCAGATGCCAACTGAAGTCCCAGAACTGTAACAATAGGAGGCAGAGCATTCTTCAACGCATGTTTCCAGATTACAACCCCTTCTCTCAAGCCTCTCGCACGCAGAGCCTTGACAGAATCACTGTTTACCACCTCCAGCATACTGGAACGGGTAATTCTGGCAAAGGTTGCCATGGGAATCGTAGAAAGACAGAAACATGGAAGAATCATATGACTAACTACATCCCACACTCCTTTTGCTGCATCTCCCATACCCATAGCGGGAAGCCATCCCAGATTCACGCTGAACACCAGAACCAGCATCAATCCCATCCAGAAGATGGGCATGGACACACCTACCAATGCCAGTACCATAAAAATATAATCCAATATGGAATATTGATTCACGGCAGATACAATTCCCACAATCATACCAAGAATCAATGCAATCAAAAGACTGGTGAGGGTAATCACAAGAGTATTTGGAACCCTTTCCTTAATCAGTTCCACAACAGATTTGTTATAAGAATAGGAGCGTCCGAAATCCCCCTTCATAATTTGCTTCAGATAAATTACATACTGTTCCCCTTTACTTTTATCCAATCCAAGCTCTTTCTCCAACTGCTCCACTGACTCTTTCGGCGCCTGAGGTCCCAGCATAGTAAGTGCAGGATTTCCCGGAATCATTCTGGTCAGGATAAACGTAAATGTTATAACGATAAATAACGTGGGAATACTCTGCAACACTCTCTTTAGTATTGTTTTCAGCATATCGCGCCTCCATTTCCCGATTAATTGACAGATCTTACAAATTCCCCCTCCACCACTTATGTCTCTGCACATAGAAGAGGGGACTTCCTTAATAATGTTAAAAAGCTATATGAAACAAAAGATCTGTCTCTTATACACATCTGACGCTGCCGACGAAGCTAGAAGTGTA
>CAMQZX010000042.1 GCA_947039785.1 uncultured Lachnospiraceae bacterium
TTATAATATACAGCAGTATTTTTCGATAAAATAGTAATACCACGCTCACGTTCAATATCATTGGAGTCCATGACTCGCTCCTGAACTTCCTGATTCTCACGGAAGACGCCGCTCTGCTTTAACAGTTCATCCACCAGAGTGGTTTTGCCGTGGTCTACATGGGCAATAATCGCCACGTTACGTACGTTTTCACGTTTCATCTTCATAAATTAATCGTCCCTTTCAAATCTAAATAGTTATTGGTTAGAAGAGAGTTATATTTGCTCTCAGCTTAAAAATCATTACATATAAAATGCTGTCTTACATCTCATCAACCTATAAAGTGTATCACATTTCCAAAAGAATACAAGGATTTTAAAAAAAATATTTTTTTGGTTCTAAAACTGGAAATTTCTTCATAGATATGATATAGACAAAATACCAACGAGAGGAAGGGAACTATTATTCATGGCAGATAAGATTATTGAAAACAACCAGGTATCTATTATGGGTAAGATCGCATCCGATTTTACCTTCAGTCATCAGGTCTTCGGAGAAGGATTTTACACTTTGGAGCTGGTGGTGAAGAGGCTTAGTGATTCAGAGGACCGAATTCCTCTTATGGTTTCGGAACGTCTGATCGATGTAAGCCAGAATTATGAAGGGGAATATATCCAGGTACAAGGACAATTCCGCTCCTACAATCGACACGAAGAGAAGAAAAACAGGCTGGTTCTGTCCGTATTTGTGAGAGAATTGAGCTTTGTAGATGAAGTGGATGATTCTATGGTTACCAACCAGATTTTTCTCGACGGATACATCTGTAAGCCGCCGGTATACCGCAAGACACCTCTGGGCCGGGAAATTGCGGACCTTCTGCTGGCAGTGAACAGACCCTATGGAAAATCGGATTACATACCTTGTATATGCTGGGGCAGAAATGCCCGGTACGCATCGGCATTTGACGTGGGCGGTCATGTACTCATTTGGGGACGTATCCAAAGTCGGGATTATATGAAAAAAATAAGTGAAACCGAAAGTGAGAAACGGACCGCCTACGAAATATCAGTGAGCAAACTGGAATATATGGATTGACCAGAAAGGATGTAATATGCATCATTTCGCGCTGTATGTTTGGGGATTTTGACGCTGACTGCACCAAAACCCCTTGCGGGATAGTGGTGTGTGAACAGTAATGAAAATATACCCATATTGCAGCCACACCATGCTTGCATTTTGCCCCGCAATGGTGTAAGATGTTACTATTCACAGCTCATTTGCTGTGAACAGTAATACCTGAATTTGAGGAAGATGTACGGTTTTTATGTACATGGAGGACGTTATGAAAAAGGGATTCATTGAAGTTTACTGTGGCAATGGAAAAGGAAAGACATCTTTGGCTATTGGTCAGAGTATTCGGGCATGTGCGGCTCACAGGAGCGTGATCATTATTCAATTTCTGAAAGGAAAAGAGAATGGCGAGTTTTATTTCCTGGAGAACTCAACCGACATTGATATCAAGGTATTTCGCTTCGAAAAATCAGAGAGATGCTATGATCAGTTGAGTGAACACGAAAAGGAAGAACAACGGGCAAATATCCGCAACGGGTTAAATTACGCTCGTAAGGTGATAGTTACCCATGAATGTGATCTTCTGGTTCTGGATGAGATTTTGGGACTGCCGGAATGTAACATTGCTACCTGTGACGAGATTAAAGAAATTCTCAAAGCAAAAAACAATGATATGCACATTGTTCTCACTGGCCGCAGTATGAAGGAAGAGCTGAGAGAATGTGTGGATGCAGTCACATGTCTGGAAACAGAATATTTTAATGAAGTTATCGTTGACAAGGAATGTGAATGATGCTATAGTAACTGTAATCAATTTAATAGAAAAGGATAGAGGTCGCGTCTTTTATCAGTAGTCTATCGGATGTGTCAGGCACAGGGGAAGATAGAAGAAAGGAAATGACGCCGAAAGTATGCAATTCCTGAGGTTGTATGCTTGGGCATAAGGTTAAGAGCCATATGACTGTCATCGCAGGATGGAGAGCTATCTGAAGTTATACACGATATATGTATCTTTAGAGGCGGGCTTCTTGTCAGCCTCTTCTTTTTCGCCATTAGAAACAAATAAAATCAGGATTCAGGAATTAGGAGGAAAACCAAAATGTCAATTTTTACAGGAGCAGGTGTAGCAATCATAACCCCAATGTATGATGATGGAAGGGTTAATTACGACAAATTAGGAGAGATCATCGAGGATCAGATTGCCAACAGTACAGATGCCATTATCATTTGCGGAACTACAGGTGAATCTTCCACTTTAACTCATGGAGAACATCTGAAAGCAATCAAATATACCATCGACAAAGTTGCAAAGAGAATTCCGGTTATCGCAGGAACAGGTTCCAACAGTACGGAAACAGCTATCATGCTGTCTCAGGAAGCAGAAAGCTACGGAGCAGATGCCGTACTGTTAGTAACTCCATATTACAACAAAGCGACACAGAAAGGTTTGATTGCGCACTATACAGCAATTGCCAACAGTATTAAGATTCCGGTAGTTATGTACAATGTACCAAGCAGAACCGGCTGCAACATCCTTCCGGAGACAGCTGTATATCTGGCTAAGAACGTAGAGAACATCGTTGCCATCAAGGAAGCCTGCGGAAACATTTCCCAGATTGCAAGGCTGGCTGCTTTAGCTGACGGATGCATCGATATCTATTCCGGTAACGATGACCAGGTCGTACCGATCCTTTCTCTGGGCGGCAAAGGTGTGATTTCTGTACTTTCCAACGTAGCTCCACAGCAGACACATGATATGTGCCAGAAATTCTTCGACGGAGATGTTAAGGGAAGTCTGGAGATTCAGCTGAAGGCTATGGACCTGGTAGACGCACTGTTCTGTGAAGTAAACCCGATCCCTGTAAAAGCTGCTATGAACCTGATGGGATGGGAAGTTGGCGGACTTCGTGCTCCTCTGACTGTTATGGAAGAGGCAAATCAGCAGAAGCTTGCTAAAGCTATGAGAGAGTTTGGCATCAGGCTGGCAGAATAATTTTGAGGTGAGACGTATGACAAAGATTATAATGAACGGCTGCAATGGTCATATGGGTCAGGTGATTTCCGGGCTGGTGAAAAATGATCCCAACGCCCAGATGGTAGCCGGAATCGATATGATTGACAACCGTGATAATGGGTATCCGGTTTTTACCAACATTGCGGACTGCGATGTGGAGGCAGATGTAATCATTGATTTCTCCTCCCCCAAGGCTCTGGATGGACTGTTAAAATACAGCATTGAGAAGCAGGTTCCTGTGGTTTTATGTACTACAGGCCTTTCTGAGGATCAGTTGGTTCAGATTGAAGAGGCCAGCAAGCAGGTGGCTGTCCTGAAATCTGCCAATATGTCCCTTGGCATCAATACTCTGTTAAAATTGATTCAGGATGCAGCTAAGGTTCTGGCCACAGCCGGATTTGATATGGAGATTGTGGAGAAGCATCACAAGCTGAAAAAGGATGCTCCCAGCGGAACCGCGTTGGCACTGGCTGACAGCTTAAATGAAGCTATGGATCATCAGTATCACTACGTATACGACCGAAGCCAGGACTTAAATCCCCGCGATGACAAGGAGATTGGTCTTTCTGCAGTGCGCGGTGGAACCATCGTAGGAGAGCATGATGTGATTTTCGCAGGTCCTGATGAAGTGATCACATTCCAGCACACCGCATATTCCAAGGCTGTATTCGGCAAAGGTGCTGTGGAAGCTGCCAAATATCTGGCTGGCAAGCCCGCAGGATATTATCACATGAGTGACGTGATCGAAGGATAAATTAGAATTCTTACTATATAATAGTGTGACGTTTCATAAAAAGACTGCCATGGAAAATATTTCGGCATAATCCGTTTGTTTTCTGCGGCGGTCTTTTTGTATGGGAAAAATGCTGTGAAACAATGGTCACATCTTGTAGAAAATGCTGTCTCAAATATTATTGACACCAAAATGGTACTATACTATAATACCAATATAAATAACCAAAAGGTCATAAAAGGCAGGAGGTTGTATGAAGCTGAAGATTTTTCAGAAAGGATTTAATTATTCTCAGGATGGAGCCGGGAATCGTCTGGTTTACCATCTGCAGGGATGCAATATGAAATGTCCCTGGTGTGCCAATCCGGAAGGCATGTCTTTATCAGGTGTCATTGTTGCAGAGAAGGAGTGGCTCATTGACAGTCTCTGTCCGAAAGGCGCTGTGCGAGAGGGACAATTGAACAGAGAGTTTTGTAAAACCTGTGAAAATCGGGAATGTGTTACAGGATTTCGAAACAAAGGACTGCGATTTTCCTGTGAAGAATACGAAGTAGATGATATTGTGAAAGAAGTGGTAAGAAGCAGTCCTCTTTTTTATGATGGAGGCGGAGTTACCTTGACAGGCGGAGAAGCAACTCTGCAGATGGAAGCTGTCAGGGAGCTTTTGCAGAAGGTTCATGACAGAGGAATCCACACAGCCATTGAGACAAATGCATCCCATCCGTCTTTAGAGAAGCTGTTTCCCTATGTGGATGAGCTGATCATGGACTGCAAGCAGTGTGACGATGAAAAACACCGCAGATATACAGGAATTTCTGCTGGGCAGACCATAGAAAATATCCGCAAGGCCGCTAAAAATCATCCCAATGTACATATCCGTGTTCCGCTGATTGGGGAAGTGAATGACTCTGAAAAAGATGAAGAACTGTTTCTGGAATTTTTTAAAGAAATCAATGGATCAAATGTAACCTTTGAATTATTGAAATACCATGAATTTGGCAAAAACAAATGGGAACAGTGCGGATGGGAGTATTTGATGGATGAGACAGCCCATGTGACCTATGAAAAAATAAATGCCATGAAGCAGCATATGATTCAACAGGGGCTCAACTATCGAAGAACCTGACAGATAATAAAACCTTTCATTATAATAAAGGCCAACAGAAGAAATCGAACAAACCAAATCAAATGAAATATAACAGATTCAGGAAAGGAGCCATTATGTTCATTCAAAATGTATTAAATGCAGCAGAGATCACAGATCTTGCTAAAAAGAGATTTCAGGAAGAACGTGCCATTGATCACCTGGAAGGCTGGTTTTTGGCAAAGGAAATCCAGAGAGAATGCGACGAAAAATTTAAGACAGATTCCGACAGTATCCGCATTGCCAGAACAGAAGTAGAAGTTATGAAAAAAATTCCCCTGTGGATCAGTGATTATAACTTATTTGCAGGAACCCAGGACGATGCGTTTGCCCGTTCTTATGCGTTAATCAATCCGGCATTTACAGTAGATTCCTTCTGTGGATACTGCGATCCTGTGGCAGTGTTCGGAGATATCGACCCCATCGGAGATATCACCCGGGAGAGAATTGAGGATCTGAGAGAGTACAACAATCACACTCCTTATGCAGATGCTCTGAGAAAAGCATATGAAATTGCCGGAGTTGACACCAGCGAAGCTATTTATTTCATTGAGCAGGTAACAGGACATCTGATTCCCGATGTGCGTCAGTATCTTGCCAAAGGCGTGGAAGGTATTCGCAAAGAATTGACAGAACAGGCAGCCAAGGCGAAAGAGCAGGAGCGCAAAGACTATTATAAGGCGATGGATATTTCTCTGGATGCCATCTTAATACTGGCAGATCGATATGCAGAGATTGCCAGAGAAAAGCAGAACACCACGGATTTGCAGAAAAAGCAGAGGTTTCAGCTGATGGAAGAGACTCTTCGCAAAGTGCCCCGTCAGGGAGCAGACAATCTGTATGAAGCAATCCAGTCCTTCATCCTGATCTGGCAGACCATGTGTCTGGAGCAGACTCCAAATCCGTTTGCTTTTTCTGTGGGAAACGCAGACCGAATCTTTGAGCCTTACCGTGCCAGGGAAGAGTTGGATAGAGAGACATCAGCCGCACTGTTAAAGCATCTGTTGGTATTTTTCAATGTGGCAGACAGAAGCTGGGCAATTTCTCAGAATCTGATCATCAGCGGAAAATCCGTCGATGGAGAGGATCTGACCAATGAGATATCTTATGCGCTGCTGGATGCTTATTACGATATGAACTTGCCGCAGCCTATTTTATCCGTGAAACTGCACAAGAATACACCGGATGAATTATATGAGAGTATGGGGCGATTTTTCTTTACACCGGGATGCCTGACACCGTCCTTGTTTAACGACGATTCTCTGTTTCCGATCCTTCAGGAGAAATCCGGTGTGGCGCCAGAGGATCTGGCAGATTATTCTGTGGCAGGCTGTCAGGAACCGCTGATCATGGGTAAGGATAATGGAAATACTACCAACAGCTGGTTGAACATGGGCAAAGTGCTGGAGCTGACCATCAGCGGCGGCGCGTCTACCATTACAGGCAAACAGCTTGGCAAGACCGATACAGAAAACGGTTGCAACAGTAAGCAGGAAGTTCTTCAGAACATTCGCGGATTGTTCTATAAAAATCTGGAAGAGTATGTGGATAAAATGGTGGCCTGTGCCAACGCTGCATCAGAAGCAATTTCCCTTTTGCAGGTGCCCTTCCTTTCTACTATGATGGGGGGGATTGAGACAGGTGTGGATACAAGAGATACTAAGAAACAGGGAACAAAGTACAATGGAAGCGGATGCCTGATTCATGGTCTGTCCGTGGTGGCAGATTCGTTTATCGCCATTGACACCTTACTGAAAGAAAGACCAGAGGATGCTGAACGTCTGACAGAGGCTCTTCGCACAAACTTTGAAAACGATCCTCAGATGCAGCAGTATCTTTTGAGTGCGTCTAAGTTTGGAAATAACGAGGAACTGGTGGATCTGGAAGCAAAGGAAATTGCCAGTAGGGTTTCTGATATGATGGCTTCCAAAAGGAATTATCTGGGCAATCCGTTCCGTCCGGACTGGTCAACTCCATCTACTCACCTGCTCTATGGATATTGGGTAGGAGCCACACCAGATGGAAGAAAATCAAGAGAGATGCTGGGATACGGTGTAGATCCCCTTTACGGAGAGGCAAACTCCGGACTGGGCTTCCGCCTGCTGTCAAACATGCACCTGCCATTTGAGAAGATGAATGGCGGCTATGCATCTCATCTGGGTGTAAATCCAAATTATTTCCGAACCCTGACTTATGAGGAGAAAGGAATAGAATTTAAGAATAAGATCATTGCGCCGCTGTTTTACAATCCTAAGAAGGAAGGAATTTCTCCATTCTATCTGTATGTGAATGTAACAACTCCGGAAATGCTGCGCAAAGTTCTGGAGAACCCTAAGAAATATGCTCCTAGCGGAGTTTATATCATGAGAATCCATGGCACCTTTGTAAACTTCCTGGATTTATCTCCGGCTATTCAGGAAGACATCATAAAGCGTCTGGATTTGGAATCTTCCAGTTTGTCTGCATAGACACTTAATTAAAAGTTACAAAAATAAAAATGTATAAAAAGACTTTTGGATGCCAATATTATTATTACATGGATTAAAGAAATTTAATCGTACATGGCAAATCATACACAACAAGGTAAAGGAGAGTAATGATTATGAAGGCATTCAAAAAGTTCTTGTTTACAGCAACAATGGTATTTGTGATGAGTACATTTGCGGCTTGTGGAACCAATAACGATGATGTCACAGACAACAACGCCAACACAGAAGAAAACGCCACAGATACCAACATCGGCGACACCGAAGGTGACAATATTGGAAACGACGCCAATATTGATACCAATGATAACAACACAACAAATAACAATGCAACAGATAACAATACTACCGATAACAATAATACGGATAATAACGTAAACAATAATGGAGACGGTAATGTTGTGGATGATATCGGTGACGGCATTGAAGATGTGGGTGATGGAATCGGCAATGCAGTAGAAGATATGGTGGGCGACGACAATAATAATGCAGACAACAATGATGTAAACAATAATGTGAATAATAACAACCGCGCTGCGGAAGGTACAAATCCGTAAGTACTAAGTGCATTCCGGCGAGCTTGCCATGATGTGTGCATCGGCAATTTGCGTTAGAATTTATCTGTTATTCAGTGAATGATTATTCTGGAGCATGTTTCATAGATCACAATCCGTCTATGAAGTCATGCTCCTTTTTTCGATATATTGACTTACTGCCTGATTAATTGGAGCTTTTGTCAACATAGAATTGTCAGGACAGGGCAAGTTTGATATAATAGTAAAAAATTCGGAAAGTCAGGAGTGTTAATATGAAATTTCGTCCATGTATTGATATACATAATGGTAAGGTTAAGCAGATCGTAGGAGGAAGTCTGCGGGACGCAGGGGACCAGGCAGAGGAGAATTTTGTATCTTCTCAGGATGCTGCCTTTTTTGCCGAACTTTATAAGAAGGCAGGACTGAAGGGCGGACATATCATCCTTTTGAATCCGGAATCTTCTGAATATTATCCTGCCACAAAAGCTCAGGCGATGAAAGCCCTTTCGGCATATCCTGGCGGCCTTCAGGTTGGAGGAGGAATTCGTGCGGATAATGCCTGGAACTATCTGGATGCTGGTGCCAGTCATGTGATCGTCACCTCTTATGTTTTTAAAGACGGTAAGATTTCTTATGAAAATCTGGAAAAGATCAAAAAGGCAGTGGGTAAGGAACATCTGGTATTGGATTTGAGCTGCCGAAAACGTGAAGGAAAATATTACGTTGTGACAGACCGATGGCAGAAATTTACAGATTTAGAACTGAGTCTGGAGACGTTAAAACAGCTGGGCTCTCACTGTGATGAATTTTTGATTCATGCAGTAGATGTGGAAGGCAAAGCCAGAGGAATTGAGACGGAGTTGGCAGGGCTTCTGGCAGAATACGGAGAGATTCCCATGACTTATGCAGGTGGTGTTGGAAGCTTTGATGATTTAGAGAAGCTGCGTACATATGGAAAAAACTATTTGGATGTAACCATCGGAAGTGCGCTGGATCTTTTTGGGGGAACCATGGAATATGAGAAGGTTCTGGAATATTGTAAATGACATCTTATGTAAAAAGATAAAGTGTTAAAAGTGTTTATTTCCATTTCAGATCTGAAAATGAACTTTTGACACCTTAATCTAAAAAATAAATAAAGGAGAAGAAAACTATGGAACTGACATTGGAAGGATTAAAAAATCGTGAGGAGTGGGAAAAAGCAAGTATTGTGCTTCCGGGCTATGATGTAGCTGCTGTTGCACAGGAGACCAAAAAGGCTCCCAAATGGATCCATTTCGGAATTGGAAATATTTTCCGAATCTTTCTTGGCGGGATTGCAGATACCCTGCTGGAAAATGGGGAGCTGGATCGCGGTATCACCTGTGTAGAATCATTTGACTATGATGTGGTAGACAAAATCTATGATCCCTATGATAATTTAGTGCTGAGTGTCATTCTTCATGGAGATGGAACACAGGAGAAAAGAGTTCTGGGGTCTCTTACCGAGGCAATCAAGGCGCAGTCTTGTGATGCAGACGCATGGAAACGTTTGAAGGAAGTTTTCGGCGCGCCAAGTCTTCAGATGGTATCCTTTACCATTACAGAGAAGGGATATGCACTAAAGAAGGCAGATGGTACATTCTTTGAATTTATTGAGAAAGATATTGAAAATGGTCCGGAGAAAGGCACCAGCGCCATGGCAATTGTTACAGCAATGCTGTTGGAGCGTTATAGAAATGGTGCAGTACCACTTGCACTGGTATCCATGGATAATTGCTCTCAAAATGGTGAAAAGTTAAGAGAGTCTGTTCTTACTATGACAGAGGAATGGAAAAAACGCGGATTTGTGGATGATGGTTTTGTTGCTTATGTAAATGATGAGACAAAAGTTTCTTTCCCGTGGACCATGATTGATAAGATTACTCCAAGACCAAGTGAGAAGATTGCAAATGAACTGGAAGAGACCGGTGTGAAAGGAATGCAGCCGGTAATTACCTCCAAGAGAACTTATATTGCTCCTTTTGTTAATGCGGAAGGTCCGCAGTATCTCGTGGTGGAAGACAGCTTCCCCAATGGACGCCCGGCATTGGAAAAGGCAGGAGTCTATATGACCGATCGTGATACGGTTAATAAGTCTGAGAGAATGAAAGTAACCGTGTGCCTGAACCCAATCCATACTGCACTGGGACCATACGGATGTGTGCTGGGTTATGATTTGTTTTCGGATGAGATGAAAGATGAGGACATGCTAAAACTGGCAAATCGTGTAGGTTATGTCGAGGGTATGGAGGTAGTTCCGGATCCAAAGATTCTTTCACCAAAGGCTTTCCTGGATGAGTGTATGAATGAGAGATTCCCCAATCCGTATCTTGGAGATACCTGCCTGAGATTGTGTACAGACTCTTCTCAGGGATTGGGTGTTCGTTTTGGAGTTACCGTAAAGTCTTATGTGGCAAAATATGGAGATGCAAAGAAGTTAATTGGTATTCCTCTTGCAATTGCCGGATGGCTCCGTTACCTGCTCGGCGTGGATGACGAAGGTAGAACATATGAGCTTGCTCCAGATCCCATGGCAGAGGAAATGCAGAAGCAGCTTTCAGACATTGTGATTGGAGATCCGTCCAGCCTGAAAGATCAGCTGAAGTGGATTCTTTCCAATGAAAATGTATTTTATATCAATCTCTATGAGGCTGGTATTGGGGAGCTGATCGAAGAGATCTTCAGAGAAGAGATTGCAGGTAAAGGAGCAGTCAGAGCAACAGTTCAGAAGTATCTTGCATAAACAATTCTTTTCTGACAGATGGTGAACTGTATCGGAATGATTGTGAATATTTTGTGAATAAAAAGAATGGACTTTAACTTTTGTCAGAAAAATTATAAAAAAACTATAAAAAGATGTTCAATCCTGGGTAAATGTGTTATAATAAAGAAGTCAAAATAAATAGTAAAGGGGCTGGATAATATGCGTTTTATTATTAGCGGAAAAAACATTGATGTGACTGAAGGGTTAAAGGCAGCGGTAGAAGACAAGCTAGGAAAGCTGGAAAGATATTTCACTCCTGAGACAGAGATTATTGTAACATTAAGCGTAGAGAAAGAAAGACAGAAGATTGAAGTAACCATACCTGTGAAGGGCAATATCATTCGTTCCGAACAGGTAAGTAATGATATGTACGTATCCATTGATTTAGTAGAAGAAGTTATTGAGAGACAGTTAAGAAAATATAAGAATAAACTTGTAGACAGAAAGCAGGAAGGCGGCAATTTCCAGCCGGCGTTTGTGGACAAGGACTACGAAGAGGATGAAGATGTAAAAATCATCCGTACCAAGAGATTCGGAATGAAACCTATGTATCCGGAAGATGCATGTGTACAGATGGAGCTTTTGGGACACAATTTCTTCGTATTCAGAAATGCGGAGACCGAAGAAGTGAATGTGGTTTACAAGAGAAAGGGTAACACCTACGGACTGATTGAACCGGAATTTTAACATTTTTAATAACTCCTTTGAGATTTTGGCAGAGAGCGGGAATGTCCCCGCTCTTTTGCTGTCTTAAAATAAATTTTTAATCTGCCAAACAATAAATTATTCTGCATAGCCATAAAATGGCTGGTTGTACATAGAAAGTTCAGGATTTATACATTGTTAATTTCAATATAAAGTGGTAGAATAAATTAGTGTATGTCTTATATATTGAATGCAGAACAAGCATAAAGCAGCCTGTGTTCATGAGAAAGTAGCGAAGTGGATTTTGGATGTCTGTTTTGCTGATTGATTAAGTTGAGAGTAGGAGTAAATAAGAATGAGTATAATGACAAAGTTGTTCGGTACCCACAGTGAGCGTGAAGTAAAGCGTATTCTCGGCACCGTAGATAAAATAGAAGCCCTGAGACCTCAGATGCAGGAATTGAGCGACGAAGAGTTGAAGGGTAAGACCAGAGAATTCAAAAAGCGTCTGGAAGACGGAGAGACTCTGGATGATATTTTGCCGGAAGCTTACGCTACTGTACGTGAGGCTGCCAAGCGTGTTCTGAATATGGAGCATTATCGTGTGCAGCTGATTGGCGGTATCATATTGCATCAGGGACGTATCGCTGAGATGAAGACTGGTGAAGGTAAAACACTGGTATCCACTTTACCGGCATATTTAAATGCCCTGGAAGGAGAAGGTGTTCATATTGTAACAGTCAACGATTATCTGGCAGAACGTGATGCTGAGTGGATGGGCAAGGTGCATGAGTTTTTGGGTCTCACTGTAGGTGTGGTCTTAAACTCCATGAAAAATGACGAGAGAAGAGAGCAGTACGCCTGCGATATCACATACGTAACCAACAATGAATTGGGATTCGATTACCTGAGAGACAACATGGTAATCTATAAAGAGCAGCTTGTTCAGAGAGACTTGCACTATGCCATCATCGATGAGGTGGACTCTGTATTGATTGATGAGGCCCGTACTCCTTTGATTATTTCCGGACAGAGCGGTAAGTCTACCAAGCTGTATGAAGTCAGCGATATTTTGGCGAAGCAGCTGCAGCGCGGTGAAGCTAGCGGTGAGATGACCAAGATGGCCGCCATCATGGGAGAGGAAATCGAAGAGACAGGAGATTTCATCGTCAATGAGAAGGACAAGATTGTAACGCTTACCGAAGACGGTGTGAAAAAAGTAGAGAAGTTCTTCAATATTGAGAACTTATCCGATCCGGAAAACCTGGAAATCCAGCACAATGTAAATCTGGCTCTGCGTGCCCACAATCTGATGTTCCGCGACCAGGATTATGTGGTAAAAGACGATGAGGTATTGATTGTAGATGAGTTTACCGGACGTATTATGCCGGGAAGACGTTATTCTGACGGTCTGCATCAGGCCATTGAGGCAAAGGAGCATGTGAAGGTAAAACGCGAGAGCAAGACTCTGGCTACCATCACCTTCCAGAACTTCTTTAATAAATATAAGAAGAAATCCGGTATGACTGGTACTGCTCTCACGGAGGAGAAGGAGTTCCGTGATATCTATGGCATGGACGTTGTGGAGATTCCCACCAACAAGCCGGTACAGCGTAAGGATTTAGACGATGCTGTATACATGACTAAGAAAGAGAAATATAAAGCAGTTGTGGAGGCCATCAAGGAAGCCCATGCCAAACAGCAGCCAGTACTGGTTGGCACTATTACTATCGAAACTTCCGAGCTTTTGAGTAAAATGCTGCGCAAGGAAGGTATTCAGCACAATGTATTGAATGCCAAGTTCCATGAGAAAGAGGCGGAGATCGTGGCAAGAGCCGGTGAGGCGGGAGCTGTGACTATCGCCACTAACATGGCAGGCCGTGGTACTGATATTAAGCTGGACGATGTGGCGAGAGAAAATGGCGGTCTGAAGATTATCGGTACAGAGCGTCATGAGTCCAGACGTATTGACAATCAGCTGCGCGGACGTTCCGGACGGCAGGGAGATGTGGGTGAATCCAGATTCTACATCTCTTTGGAAGATGATCTGATGCGCCTGTTCGGTTCCGAGCGTCTGATGAATGTATTTAAATCTCTCGGCGTGGCTGAGAATGAGCAGATTGAGCATAAAATGCTGTCCAGTGCTATCGAAAAAGCCCAGATGAAAATTGAGAGCAATAACTACGGAATTCGTAAGAACTTGCTGGATTACGATGCAGTCAACAACGAACAGCGTGAAATTATTTATAAAGAACGCCGCCGCGTATTGGATGGTGAGAACATGCGGGATGCCATTTACAATATGATCACTGATACTGTGGACAGCACTGTGGATATGTGCTTCAATGACAATGTGGATCAGGATGAATGGGATTTGAAGGAATTTAATTCTGTGCTTCTTCCAATCATTCCGGTTCAGCCGCTGACTGCTGAGAAAATTGAGAATAGAAAGAAGAATGAGATTAAGCATGACCTGAAGGAAGAGGCTGTCAAATTGTACGAGATGAAGGAAGCGGAATTCCCGGAGACAGAGCAGCTACGTGAGCTGGAGCGTGTGGTTCTTCTGAAGGTAATTGACAATAAGTGGATGGACCACATCGACGATATGGAATTACTTCGTCAGGGTATCGGCCTTCAGGCTTATGGTCAGAGAGATCCGGTTGTGGAATATAAGATGAGTGCTTATGAGATGTTTAACGGTATGACTCAGGGTATTCAGGAAGATACGGTACGTCTTTTGTATCATGTTCGTGTGGAGCAGAAGCTTGAGCGTGAGCAGGTAGCAATGGCGACCGGAACCAACAAAGACGGCGATGGCGGCAAAAAGCCAGTACAGCGCAAGGAAGATAAGATTTATCCAAATGATCCCTGCCCATGCGGAAGCGGTAAGAAGTACAAACAGTGCTGTGGCCGCAAGGCATAACACTTTTGTCAGAAAGCTGATTTAGAATAGGAAACCCCGGATTGGATTTTGCAGATAAGCTGCAGATTCCATCCGGGGATTTTTTAAATTTCTTCTAAGAATTTTTTTATGTAAGGAAGGGCTGCTCCCGATGCAGGGGCCAGGGCTCCGTAATGGTTGGTGCGAATCTGGTCGTTGTTCAGCGGGTAAGTGGCATACGTGTCCACCAGCTCCTTCAGAAGACGGATATCATCCTCAATCAGATAAGGCGCCAGATATCCGCTTAATACGATGTCGCAGTCGATGACCACATTGATGTTGCCGATGGCTTTTGACAGGTTGGTAAGCCAGAGAAGCCAGACTTCACGACAGAATTCATCTCCCTGCCGAAGCTTTTTAAAATAGGTATCCAAATCCATTCCAGCTGCCTTTTCCAGACTGTCGGCGGAGCAAAATGTCTCCAGACATCCCTTTCGCCCACAGTAGCACTGAGGACCGGAGGTGTCCATGCACATGTGCTCCATAGAGCCGCTGCGCATGTTTTGACCATAGTGAATCTTACCATCGATGATGACGGCACCGCCTAAGTTGTGATTTAGAATGTAGATGACGGCATCTTTCAGAGATTTGTCACACCAAAGCTCCATAGCGGCTGTGGCTGTGGAGTCGTGTTCCAGACGGCAGGTGTATGGAATGTAGGCGCTTAGCTCAGAAAGCTTCATTCCGGTACAGTTCATGATGGCACCGTCGCTCATAGTCTGTCCATCGGCGGATACCAATCCCTGAATGGCAATTCCCACTCCAAGAATCTTATCCTTGTACCGGGAGCCCAGCTCATCGATAAACTGGGTGGTTTCTGCTCCCAGCTTCTGATAATAGCTGTCCTCGGCAGAGAAAAGTAGAGGTCGGGTATCCTTCTGTAAAATTTCTCCGTATAAGTCAATGGCTACAAAATGTACGCAGTTTTTCAAAACGGCGATACCGATTGCGATTCCGGCAGTGGTGACAATGCTGTAGATATTGGGCTTTCTGCCTCCAGTGGATTCGTACTGCCCTGTAATCGTAATCATCTCTTCAGTCTCCAGTAATTTTAAGTTGTGAGTAACGGTGGTCAGGCTCATCTGTAAGATATTGGAAATCTCCTGTTTTGAGATGCTGTGACGCTCGTAAATTAATTCATAGACCTTGCTTTTGTTGTACTTGCGTACCTCCAGCGTAGTCATACCTGTTTTCTTCATGAGTACCTCCTGTGAGCATTTATTCAATTGAGAAAATCCCAAATAATCCCACATTGTATTTTGCTCTGCATTTCCATCTCTAGTTTATAATATTTTCCAGAATTCATCAACTTAATTTAGCAGAAAACTTAGAAAAGGTTGACAAAATCGTTACTGTTCACTCCGTTCAAAGCAACACGCTGCGTGATGCATGTCCCGGGATTTTGGTGCATCAGCCCCATAACCCCTTGCGGGACAGTGGCGCGTGAACAATAACACAAAATCTTCTTTTGTATGCCCTCCAGACTAAAAAAAGTCCTGAGATCATGTGGGATTTGTTGATTTTAGAAAACCAAATCAATCAAACATAGTTTCAGGACTTTGGATTTACAATATACTGTCAGATTCTAAAATAAATGCTTATTGGAAGCGTAGATTTCCTTGAATCTCAGGAATTCTTCGTCGTAAATTTTTACATGCTCCAAAATGGGTTCTGTGACCTCTTCGCTTAAATGTACCATATGACTGCAGGCCTCTTCATAGTCGCGGAATGTGCCGCTTCCCACAGTAGCAGTCATGGCAGCGCCGATGCTGGCCTGTTCCTTACCCTGGTTGGTGTAAATGGGGCAATTGTACATGTCAGCCTGAATCTGACGGAACAGAGCACTTTTGGCTCCGCCGCCGGCTGCGATGATACGGCTTCCATTGATTCCCAGTGACTGGAAGATGGAGTAAGATTCTTTCATGCTGTATACAATACCTTCCATTGTACTGCGAATCAGATGTGCCTTGTTGTGCTTCAAGGTCATTCCCAGATAAACAGCCTTGGCATCGGGGTCGTTGTGAGGAGTCCGCTCTCCATTTAAATATGGAAGGAAGAGAAGTCCTTCACTTCCCACAGGGATTTCCTGGGCGATGGCAGTCATATCATCAAAGGTTTCATAACCTAAAATGTTATTTTTCAGCCACTTCAGCGCCACTCCGCCGCTTAAGTGGGCACCCATGATACTCCAAAGCGTCTCACTTCCGTGGCACCAGGTGTTGGTGCGCAGCTTAGGGTCATAAATCGGGGCGTCCAGGGCACAGGTCAAATGGCAGGCGGTACCGATGGTGGATGCCATCCAGCCCATCTGAATCATGCCGTTGCCAAGCTCCATCATCAGAGAATCGCCGCCGCCATAGGCGATAAACGTTCCCTCCTTCAAGCCTGTCAACCGGGCACACTGTGTGGTGACTGTTCCTGCCTGCTCGTATGCCTCATGGCTATCCACCAAAAGGTCGGAGGATATGCCAAGCTGCTTTAACAGATCGTATGCCCAGGTGCGGTTTTTCATATCCCACATACCGGTACTGCTGGCATCGGAGGCGTCGGTTCCAAGCTCCCCGCACATTTTGTAGCGGATGTAGTCCTTAGGGCACATGACCTTATGAATCTTACTGTAATTGTCCGGTTCATGCTCCTTTACCCACATCAGAGAAGGCAGCAGAAAGCCGGCGCTTAATTGATTGCAGAAGACCTTACTGAATTCTTCTTTGGGGATTTTTTCATAAATCTTCTCAATCTGTGTGCCTGTTCTCTGGTCTGCCCAGATAATGGCATTGCGGATAGGCTTGCAGTCTTTGTCTACCATTACAAGTCCATGCATTTGTCCGGAGTATCCGATGCCCTTGATATTGCCATTAAGCCGGGAATCCCAAGCGAGCATTTGCCGGATTGCCTGAATGGTTGCTTCCCACAACTGATTCATATCCTGTTCTGCCTGATTTAACTCTGGCTTCATAATATCGTATTCGCACTGACCAGTGGCTATGGTACGGCCTACAGTATCCACGGCAACAGCACGAACGCTTGAGGTTCCAAGGTCAATTCCTACAAAGTATTCCATTCATCTTCACCATCCCAGATATCACGCCAGCTTTCAGCGCCTTCCCAAAGGAATACTTTTCCTTTAATCAGGCGTGCGTTTTTGTCTGCCTTTCTTAGAGTTTCCATTTCCTCATCTGTGAGGAAATCTTCGGTTGTGCATTTCAGATTTCCTGTATAGTTGCGCTGGGTGACAGAGAATGGGATAGGAATCTGACCTCTCTGAACTGCCCATTTAACACAGATTGTGGCAGGGTGACAATTGTGAGCCTTGGCGATTTCCTGTAATTCCGGCATATCAAAGGTGACCACATCTCCCGGCTCTGTGTCCCGTTCGGGACGGCAGGGAGAGCCCATGGGGCTGTAAGCAATCAGTTGAATGTGGTGTGCCTGGCAGTATTCAAAAAGCTTGGGTTGCTGGAAGGTGGGATTGATCTCAACTTCCAGAACGGCAGGCTTGATTCTGCACAGCGGAAGTACCTGCTCTAACTTTGTGATGGTCATATTGGACATACCGATGCTGCGGACAAGACCCATGTCTACCAGCTTTTCCATCTGTCTCCATACGCTCATATATTCGTCCAGGGAGAAAGGAACAGCATTTGGATTGATGCCATCCAGATGAGCGCCCGGTGCATGGTAGGTTGGATACGGCCAATGTACCATGTAGACATCCAGATAATCCAGCTTCAAATCGCGAAGACTCTGAGCGCAGGCTACCAGTACATCGCCCTGACCGTGCATGTCATTCCATACCTTGGTCATGATAGTCATTTCCTGACGTTGTACGATTCCGTTGGAAAATGCCCGGGCAAAAACTTCTCCGATATCTTTTTCATTGCCGTAAGCTGCGGCACAGTCGAAGAGACGATATCCGGCTTCAATGGAGCCATATACCGCGTTTGATACTTCCTCAGAAGTATAGCGGTCATTTCCAAAGGTTCCCATACCGATGCCGGGAATTACCATTCCGTTGTTTAATTGTCTCTGAGGGACCAGAGAGGGATTGATGTGTTCCATAATTGATTACCTCCTGTTTTATTATAAATTTGTGAAATAATTACCTTTTACGGGCCAGCAAGAAGGTGTCCACTCCCGTCCATGCACAACCTGAGCCTGTAGCTGACGGAAGATTTTTCTTGCGGTTTTGGGAAGATCCTGATTGTAAATGGTGACAGGGTAGTGCTCGGAGCCTTCAAAGTCATCGATGACTGCCAGGGAGATACCTTGCGGACTATTTGCTTTCAGAAGTCCATCAGCAAGAAGCTGCCCTGCCACCTGCTGTCCAATCTCACCTGTCTCACATACGACCAATCCTCCGGGGATTTGCTTTGCCAGTGCTGACGCCTGGCGCAAAGCTTCAGCAGCTACCTTTCGGTCTCTTCTCCAGGGTGCGTTTAAAATCTGTCCGTCTGGCTTGTGCCGGCGGAATGCAGCCTCCCTTTTGCGGACATTGCTGATTTCCCAGTTATCCCAGCCGACGAACAAAGTTTTGATATCAGAAGCATTGCCAGAAGTCTCATGGTGCTCCAGCAGTGTTTTAACAGCATCTTCATTGTCGAGGAATACGCAGTCTGCGTGGGAGATGGCATCGTCTGTGTCGAAGAAGACCAGATTCATGCCGATACTTCTCAGGCGGTGCAATTTTTCCGGATTCAGAGTCTGGTCATCGGGCCATACCACGGCATTTCGAATGTTCTTATTATAGAGGCGGTACAGGCAGTCCTCCAGAGGAATCAGCTCTGGCGCTTCCACATAAAGTAACAGTGCATCCTGTTCCCAGATACATTTTTGAAATTCTGCAATAAAGCGGGCAAAGAAAGGATTCTTGGCGGGGGCTACCAGAGCGATCATATCCAGGGGTGTGTCATTACCATAATTGTTCAGTGTGATGCGTGTACCGTTTCGAGCCTCTTTTGCGACGAGCCCATCTTCCTCCAGAATCTCCAATGCCTTGCGTACCGTAATTCTGCTGACGTTATAATCCAGGGCAAGCTGCCGTTCGGAGGCGATTTTCTCACCATTCTGATAGGCGCCTTCGTAGATTTGCTGGCAGATGTCATTTTTTAAATCCAGATACCGCAGTTCCATAGCTTCTGAATTCATAGGATCCTCCTTTCCCAACGTGAAGTTATCATTATCTTTTCTGGTATTATAGCATAGTACCAGAAACTGTCAAGCAGTTTTTGACAGAAAAACTACGGTGAAGTTAGCTAAAAATAAGGGCTTAATTTTAGTGTATTTGTCAATTGCATTTTGCTTTCAAATAGAGTATAAAATACTTATAGATAATAGTTATACAAAAGTAGAAAACAAAAGATTGACAAAACTATAACAAATTAATATGTGAAAGTAAAATGTGGAGGAATGACGAAAATGAGAAGTGCAGTATTCTATGGAAGACATGATTTGAGAGTGGAAGAGGCTCCAATGCCTGAGGTGGGACCCAATGATGTGCTGATTCAGGTGAAAGCCTGTGGTGTCTGCGGTACAGATGTACATATTTACGAAGGCGATAAGGGTTCCGCAGCAGTAACGCCGCCAACTATTCTCGGACATGAGTTTTCCGGCGTCATTACAGAAGTGGGTGAGAACGTTTCCTCCTATAAGGTTGGTGACCGTGTGTCCGTAGATCCCAACTGTTATTGCGGTGCATGTGAACCGTGCAGAAACGGTGTGGCACACTTCTGTGAGAATATGATCGGATACGGAACTACTAAAGATGGTGCTTTTGCCGAATATTGCGCAGTGGATCAGAGACAGGTTTATCTTTTGGGAGAGAACACTACATTTGAACAGGGGGCAATGACTGAGCCGGTGGCATGCTGCCTTCATGGTGTAGATTTATGCAACATTCAGCCGGGACATCAGGTTGTGGTAATTGGCGGCGGAATGATTGGCCTTTTGATGGTACAGCTTGTAAAATTGGCTGGAGCAGCTAAGGTTGCGCTTTTGGAGCCAGTGGAAGGTAAGAGAGAAGTTGGCATGAAGCTGGGAGCAGATGTGTGTATCGATCCAATTCATCAGGACGTAAAAGCGGAACTTAAGAAAGCAGGTTTGACTTGGGTGAACTCAGTCATTGAGTGTGTGGGGCGGCCATCTACCATTGAGCAGGCTATTGATGTCGCTGGCAATAAGGCTATCGTTATGATGTTTGGTCTGACAAAGCCAGATGAGACAGTAGCTGTAAAACCATACGATGTGTTTGCCAAAGAACTGGAACTGAAGGCTTCCTATATTAATCCATACACACAGAAGCGTGCGTTGGATCTGATTGACACTGGAAGACTGGATGTAAGCAGCATGATCTACGAGGTATGTGGTTTAGATAAGCTGGAAGATGTATTGAGCAAACCTGAGCTGCGTGCCAATGGAAAGTATATTATTGATCCTTCTAAATAAAGGGAAAGTAGCGGCACTGGACATCCGCTTGACTCCTTAAAAAAAATTTAATAAAAATCGGAAAATAGAACAATATTTTATAAGCTATTTTGTATAATTTATCCTCTTGACGTATCACCATAAAAT
>CAMQZX010000043.1 GCA_947039785.1 uncultured Lachnospiraceae bacterium
GCCAGGCTGTAGATCACCATATCCACCTGCCCCAGATCTTCCCGGATCGCCTGCACTGCTTCCTGCTTGATTTCTTCTGTAAAGGCATCTCCGTTGATTGATCGGACATAAAGGCCTTCTTCTTTTGCAAACTTTTCAAAGGCACAGGTATTGTACCATCCTGGTGTGGCTGTGCGCTTTCCCGACGCCTGACGCTCAAACATCACTCCCAGAGTAGCTGCCCTACACCCAAAGCCTGCCATAATTCTGGAAGCCAGTCCATAACCTGTGGAAGCACCAATCACCAATACCTTCTTAGGGCCTTCCAGTACTCCCTGACCTTTTACGTATTCAATCTGTCTTCTTACATTTTCCTCACAGCCTGTGGGGTGAGCTGTGGTACAAATAAATTCTCTCACTTTCGGTTCAACAATCATAATCTCCTCCTGAAACATTCTATATGCAATCTTAGAACGTGTTTAAAAATTCAATCCCCCACTTTGTGTCCCGGTGGGGATTCTCTTAATGAGCTAAATACTTTGATTATCAAATTATTTTACCACACCTGTATCTCACTTACAAGTCTTTTCTGTAAAGTTTGATACAGGATTATTTGCGACAAGAACTGTCAGATGGTCAATACATCAGGCAATTAAATTATTTTTCAGATGTGCTCCCGAATCCTCCATTACGGATGGCTGCGGCATCGTCATCCACAGTGATGCCGTATTCTACGAAAATTCCCTGCATAAAGCCTTCGTTCAAATCAATGCTCATGGTCTTACCTTCGTTGGAATCGTTGGTAATCTTGGCAAAGATGTGGCCTTCATTGTCTGAATAGAAATAGTCACTGTCGATGATTCCCACACTGTTATTGAGCTGCAGGCGGTATTTAAAGCCAAGGCCGCTTCTTGGATACAGCTTCAGCACCCAGTTATCTTCCATTTCCACACGGATTCCTGTAGGGATTTTGATAGTCTCTCCTGGCTCCAGACTAAAGATCAGAGGACTGAAAAAATCATATCCGGCGGAACCCTTAGTGGCTCTTTGGGGAAGCTCAATATTTTCATAGATTTTCTGCAGCTCTTTCTCATTTTCCGGACCAAATGTGTCAGTCCAGCCTTCCTTAAACTGCTTATAGCTTACTTTGTGGAACTTTGCAATTCTCTTCATGTTGATTTCCTCTCTATGTATTGATTTTTCAAAAAGATTATGCATGCAAAACGATGCTTCCTGTCTCCAGAGTCTTTTGGACATCAATCACTCTCTGATTGCTGCTGCCTTTCCATTTCAATGTATTATCCTTTTTGGCAATCTCAAATTCTCCATCCACCAGTACATCCAGATATTTTAAGATTTCCTCTCCCCGAAGCTCTTCCCAATCAGCGCCTGTATAAAGCCACTGAGTCTTGGTGGGATATTTTTCACGGATTTCCTTTGCCAGAGCAGTCACTCCATTGATGTTATCCGGATGAAGGGGATCTCCGCCGCTGAAAGTAATACCAGAAATATAGTCCTTATCCAGCTCTTCAAACACTTCTTCCCTTTCCTTCTCCCCAAAGGGCAGCCCGCCATTTGGATCCCATGTGACAGGATTTTGACATTCCTTACAACAATGGGAACATCCTGCCACCCATAAAACCACACGCAATCCGTCTCCGTTTAGCATATCATCCTTTGTTATATTGTGATATCTCATGTTTATGTCCTTTCACTGTCTCTATCCCAGTATGCCGACAGATTCTGTCAATACACCAGACGGAATAAGCATCTCCATACCACAGATCTGCTTACCCATTTCTGTGATGAGATGCTTATTCTTTCTATAATTCTACTTTTTTATTTCATTTCTTCCGGTACATCTTTGATGCTGAAGCTGATGCGTCCCATCTTGTCCTTGCCAAGACAGATCACAGTCACTTCATCACCCAGAGACAATACGTCTTCTACTTTGTCGATACGTTTTTTGGCAATCTTAGAGATGTGTACCATACCTTCTTTGCCAGGAGCAAACTCAATGAAAGCTCCAAAGTCTTTGATGCTGATAACTTTACCCGTGAAAATCTGGCCTTCTTCGAATTCTGTGGTGATGATGCGGATCATCTCGCAGGCTTCATCCATGCTCTCAGAATCCACGCCGCAAACAGACACTGCTCCGTCATCAGTAATGTCAATCTTCACACCTGTGCGGTCAATAATGGTATTGATAGTCTTACCTCTCTGTCCTACCACATCCCCAATCTTCTGAGGATCAATCTGCATCTGAACAATCTTCGGTGCATATTTTCCAACCTCCGCACGAGGTCCTTCGATGCATTTCTCCATAACCTCTGTGAGGATGTATTCTCTCGCCTCTTTTGTTCTGGCAATGGCTTCCTCTACGATCTGTCTTGTCAGACCGTGAATCTTGATATCCATCTGGATGGCTGTGATACCATCGTGAGTACCAGCTACCTTAAAGTCCATATCGCCAAAGAAGTCTTCCAGTCCCTGAATATCGGTCAATACCAGATAATCGTCATCTGTCTCCCCTGTTACCAGACCTGCAGAAATACCTGCTACCGGCTTTCTGATGGGAACACCTGCTGCCATCAGAGACATGGAAGACGCACAGATACTTGCCTGAGAAGTGGAACCGTTAGATTCAAAAGTCTCAGATACTGTACGGATGGCATATGGGAACTCTTCTACTGAAGGCAGTACCGGAACCAGCGCACGCTCTGCCAAAGCTCCATGTCCAATCTCACGGCGCCCCGGTCCTCTGGATGGTTTTGTCTCACCTACAGAGTAAGACGGGAAATTGTAATGGTGCATGTATCTCTTGTTTGTCTCAAACTCATCCAAACCATCGATTCTCTGAGCGTCAGCCAGAGGTGCCAGAGTCGTCACAGTACAAATCTGAGTCTGTCCGCGTGTAAACATGGCAGAACCATGTACTCTTGGAATAATATCCACTTCTGCTGCCAGAGGACGAATCTCCTTGATGGCTCTTCCATCCGGGCGCTTGTGATCCTTCAGAATCATCTTGCGAACAGTCTTTTTCTGATACTGGTATACGGCTTCGTCAATCATTTCAAGCCACTCTTCGTTCTCCGCAAAGGCTTCTGCCAGCTTTTCTTTGATCTGACGGATGTTTTCTTCTCTTACCTGCTTCTCATCGGTAAATACGGCAACTTCCATGTCTGCCGGAGGAACAATCTCACGAATCGCTGCAAACAGCTCTTCCGGAATGGCACAGCTTTCATAGGTGTGTTTCGGTTTGCCGCACTCAGCCACAATTTTCTCAATGAAAGCGATGATTTCCTGGTTCACTTCGTGAGCCTTGTAAATAGCCTCAATCATCACATCTTCCTTTACTTCATTGGCGCCGGCCTCAATCATAATCACCTTTTCTTTGGTGGAAGCCACGGTAAGCTGAAGGTCAGAAACCTCCTTCATGGCAAGAGACGGATTGATGATAAATTCACCATTTACCATACCAACCTGAGTGGTTGCGCAAGGCCCGTCAAAAGGAATATCTGAGATACAGGTTGTGATTGCGGATCCCAGCATGGCGGGAATCTCAGGGTTGCAATCCGGATCTACAGACATAACCATATTGCTCAAAGTTACATCGTTGCGGTAATCCTTTGGAAATAGCGGTCTCATGGGACGGTCGATAACACGGCTGGTCAGTACAGAATGCTCACTTGCCTTACCTTCTCTCTTGTTGAATCCACCTGGAATCTTACCTACGGCATACATCTTCTCTTCGTATTCCACACTCAAAGGGAAGAAATCGATCCCTTCTCTTGGCTTATCGGATGCAGTTGCAGTAGAAAGCACAGTGGTATCACCATAATGCATCAGGGCAGCACCATTGGCCTGCTTTGCCACACGGCCAATATCAACTGTCAGTGTTCTGCCTGCAAGCTCCATTGAATAACTTTTGTACATATTCTTTTCTCCTTTTACTTTATTACACAGAAGTCCGAAACAACTGAAAAATACACATCTTTCACGTGAGTACGTTCAACGTACACCTCGATTTTGATTCACTCCATCTCGGTCACAGGTATCCGCCCTATGTCAGCTTATACAGCCAAATGCTTATGTGCCGGCACAACGGACCTGACTGCATAGCCTGCCCCACGTCACACTGTTGGCTGAATATGTCCTTTTCAGTAGTCTCGGTAATCCTTCTGCATTGATTTTGTTTTAAGTTGCCAAACATGCGTAAAAAGATCCAGTGGACCTTTTTAAGTTTTAACGTATAAATAGGGGCGGATTCCTCCGCCCCTCACTGCCACATACCTATTATTTTCTTAATCCCAATCTCTCAATCAAGGAACGGTATCTCTCAATGTCAGTCTTCTTCAGGTAAGCTAACAAACCTCTTCTCTGACCAACCATTTTCAGAAGACCTCTTCTGGAATGATGATCTTTGTGATGCTCTTTCAGATGCTCTGTAAGCTCCTGGATTCTAGCTGTAAGAACTGCAATCTGAACTTCTGGTGATCCTGTATCTCCCTCTGTTCTTGCATACTCTTTCATGATAGCGGCTTTCTTTTCTTTTGAAATCATTTTATTTTCCTCCTAAAATTCTGTTAATCGCCTCATACTAAGAGATGGTCGGAGTGTCCTGTCTCTGAATATGGGCTGTCTCACACTTTGACAGTATAGCATAACTGATTTCTGATGTAAACTCTTTTTTTCACAGAAATCAGGATTTATTTTCTACTGCCCACTTTCTAAATCTGGTTCCTCCAAAAGAGAGAAGGCGATGTTTGTGGCATGGTCTGCAACCCTCTCCAAACCGGAAATCAAATCGGAAAAGATCATTCCTGATTCTGGTGAGCATTCGTTTCTGGTGAGACGATCCACATGGGATTGCTGAAGCTTACGCTCCAACTCATCAATCTGATCTTCCAGCTGCAGAATCTCTTCCATATGCTCCTGATTATTGTTGGAGAACATGTCCAGAGAATAGGTGGTGATCTTGATAACCATATCCATCATCTGGGACAGCTCCGACAAGCCTGCCTTGCTAAGGTCAATGTTGTTCTCTATTCTCCTCATCACAGCATCTGCCACATTTTCCGCATGATCACCAATCCGCTCAATATCATTTGCCACATGGAACAATCCACCAATACTTTTGGCCTCATCCACCGGATTGGATAACTGGGTCAATTTAACCAGATACGCTGTAATGGCTTCGTTGAGATAATCAATATTTTTCTCTACTTCATAAACTTCCTTAATATCCTGCTCATCCAATGTAACCAGCGCATTCATAGCACGTTCCAGATTGGTAATTGCCATATGTCCCATTCTTTCCAGCTCTCTTGTGGCGTCAAACACTGCTGTTGCTGGAGAAAAGACCGACTTGGGACCGATATATTCCAATTCGAAATCTTCTGCTCCTGTAGACTCGCTACCCGGTACAATTTTGTAGGTAAGCTTGACAATCCACTGAATAAACGGAAACAGGATAATCACCTCCGCCACCTTAATAATGGTATGCGCATTGGCCACCTGTCTTGCCACATTGCTGCCGGAAATACCCATAATAAAGCTGGTAACAGGTTCCAGGGCTGCAGTCAGAATAAGCAATATAATTGCAGAACCTACTATATTAAATAAGAAGTGTATCCACGCCGCACGCTTAGCATCCTTCTTTCCGCCGAGGCTGGCAAGCAGGGCAGATACACAGGAACCCATGTTACATCCTAAAATAATAAAGAAACAAATTCGAATATCCAGCAATCCCTGGGTTGCCATCAAAAGCACAATGCCTACTGTTGCAGATGAACTCTGCAAAATGGCCGTGATCACAAATCCCACCACAATGGCAAGATAATGATTGGTCAAAGAGCCTAAGATTTCAGCAATCTGAGGAGATTCCTTCAGAACTGACATGGAACCTGACATGGAAGACAGTCCCATAAACAAAATACCAAATCCCAGGATGACCTCTCCAATTCTCTTCGCCTGCTGCTTCTTACAGAACATGGCCATAATCACGCCAATCATAATGAATAACGGGGCCCATTCTGCCAGATCAAAAGCAATCAGCTGAGAAGTGATGGTGGTACCAATATTGGCACCCATAATCACACCCGCAGCCTGCATCAATGTCATCAGCCCAGAATTTACAAAGCTGACAACCATAACGGTTGTGGCGCTGGACGACTGTACAATCGCGGTGAAAATCATTCCCACCAACATTCCCATAAAGCGGTTTCTTGTAAAAAATTCAAGGACGCCTCTCATTTTGGCACCGGCAACCTTTTCCAGGCCTTCGCTCATCAGCTTCATGCCATACAGAAAAAGTCCCAGGCCTCCCATGAGTCCCAGAATAATACTAATCGCCATATTTTCTTCCTTCCTCTATATCCTTATCCAATTGTTCTTTCAATGCCTCCAACGAAGAAAATCTCTTTTCCGGACGAAGGAAATGATAAAATTCCACCTTTGACTGTTCTCCATACAAATCTTCATCACAGTCATACAAATAGGTTTCTACGCCAAGAAAACGCTCCCCACCTACGGTGGGCTTATATCCCACGTTGGTAATTCCCATAAATTCTTTCTCCTTGAACACAGAGCGGGTCACATACACTCCATTCGGCGGCATCAATTTCTCTTTTGGGGGTACCAGATTGGTGGTGGGCACTCCGATGGTGTGTCCAAGTCCCCTTCCGTGAAGGACTTCCCCTGTTGTAGAGAAAGGATATCCCAACAACTGATTCACCTTTTCCATATGGCCTTCATTCAATTGTTCTCTGATATATGTGCTGCTGATTTCCCTCTCTCCGTCTCGTTCCTTTTCCAGAACTTCCACTACAAAATCATACTTCTTTCCCAGTTCCGCCAGAAGCTCCACCGTCCCCTTGCGTTGATAGCCGAACTGGAAATCCGGCCCCACCACAATGTGTACGGCATGAAGCTTCTGTACCAGATACTCTGCCACAAATTCCTCCGGCAGCTTGCACATCATATGCTCGTCCAACGGGCAGTCAACCAACAGATCCATGCCCATCTGTTCCAGCTTTTCCCGTCTCTCATTTTTCGTAAAAAGCATGGGAACATTCCTGGAAAGCGCAAACACAACAGTCTTCCAATTGTTTTTTTTTCCTTTTCTGCCCACCTGCCGGATCAGTTTCTGATGTCCTCTGTGGACACCATTGAATTTTCCCAAAGTAATGACGCTTCTCTGGGTATCCGGCAAAGCGGGCACCTCCTGTATATATTCCATACAACCTCCACTTCGCAGTCTAGCGAAACATTTTCACAGGATAATAGTGGTGACTGCCTTCTTTTCTTGCGTAAACGCCTACAAAGGCTCCCTGGCTGTCGTAGGCACGCAGCCATCCATCCACAGGTTCGCCAGTTACAGATTTCACATCCAGAGGGTTTCCATTTAACAATCGCTTGTCATACCGCCGGGGGCAGCGAAAGGAAGGATATTCTGCAAACATATCCTCCACTGTACAGACAATTTCAGAAATGCACCCGTTCTTTGCGTATTCCTGAATTTCTTCAAGAGTATGGCTTTCTGCCAGGGTAAATCGCCCCACCTGAATGCGGATAAGCCTTTCCATGGCGGCACCGCAGCCCAGCTTTCTTCCGATGTCATGACAAAGAGTACGTATGTAAGTACCTTTGGAGCAAGTTACCTGCATTTTTACCCTTGGCGGCTCTATAGCCAAAATCTTTATCTCATAAAAATGTACTGGACGGGGCTTGCGCTCCACTTCAATCCCCTCACGAGCCAGTTCATAAAGCTTCTTGCCGTTTACTTTCAAAGCGGAATACATGGGTGGTATCTGCATCTGTTCTCCCAGAAAGCTTTGCACCACAGTCTCCACCTCTTGAGGTGTACAAAACACCTCCTTTTGACAAAGAACCCTACCTGTCATATCCTGCGTATCAGTTTCTACGCCCAGAAGCAGCTCTGCCTCGTAGGTTTTCTCCTTGTCTGTCAGCATATCACAAAGTCTCGTTCCCTTGCCAAGGCACACGGGAAGTACGCCGGTTGCCTCAGGGTCCAGAGTTCCGGTATGCCCGATCTTTTTCTGTCTTAAAATTCCCCGCAGCTTTGCCACCACATCGTGGGATGTATATCCGGCTTCTTTATGCACATTGATGATTCCGTCAATCATTAGTTCCTCCATTGCCTATGCAGAATCTACGCATCGGCTTTTTTTAACAAAAACTGCTTCTCAATCTGCTCGGACAGATTGTTGAGTACATCATAAGCAGTTCCGCTCATATCACATCCGGCAGCCCGCGCATGTCCACCGCCGCCAAAATATACGGCAACTTTACTGACATCCACTTTTTCATTGGAGCGTAGACTTACCTTAAATTGCTGCGTATCAAATTCATAGATGAAAATAGCCACCTGAACTCCCTGGGTCAGACGAAGCTGGCTGACAATTCCATCCAGATCCTTTCCTGTAATCTGATAAAACTCCATATCCTTCTTGCGCAAAATTCCAGCAATGCATTTTCCTTCACAGAAGAGAATGCTCTCGGTAAGAACGCGACCCATGACCTGATTTTGAATATATGTCTTTTCATAAAAAGACTCATCAATGATCTTGCTGAAATCAAACCCGGTCGCCATAAGCTTTCCGGCAATTTCCATGGTCTGGGGTGTGGTGGAGGAATACTGGAATACTCCGGTATCGTGGATGATTCCAGTATAAATCGCCTCAGCCACAGGCCGGGTCACCTTCTTGGGGTCCAAAAGCGTATACAATACTTCTGACGCAGAACTGATGTCCGGTCTTACATGATTGTCATCAGCGAACCCCGGATTACTGATGTGATGGTCAATACAGAATGTTCTTCTGGCTTTTTCAAAACAAGTCAAAGCCACACCAATTCTGTCTTTGCTGCTCACATCAGAGGTGATGAACAAGTCATAAACTTTTGATTCATCTGCCTCCATCTGTATATCCCCCATACCTTCAATATAATAAAAATCATGTTTTGGATGATCCAGATAAATATCCACTTCCAATTGAGGATATTCCTGTTTTAAGTACAGGTAGAGCCCCATACAGGATCCCACGCAATCCCCATCTGGACGCACATGTCCGGCAATCCCCACTGTCTTTGCATCCCCAAGTATCTCTGAAATTCTCTCCATAGTTACTCCTGCTCCTTTGTCTCTTTTCTGGTCAGCTCATCAATCCTTCTGGACATTTCCACACCATACTCAATGGATGTGTCCAGAATAAAACGAATCTGAGGAGTATAACGAAGATTCAGACTGCCAGCCAGTTGCCTCCGGATATATCCTTCTGCACTGTTTAGTCCCGCCATGGTGTCGGACTTGGCCTGGTCATTACCCAACACACTGATATAGGCTTTGCAGGTCTTTAAGTCCGGTGCCACTTCCACAGCCGTAACCGATGTCATGGTGTGGATACGGGGATCTTTGATATCATTTCGGATAATGCTACTGAGTTCTCTTAAGACTTCTCCGTTTACACGGGTATTCTTGATGCTGTTTTTTCTCATAATTACCTCCGCACAAAACAGGGAAGGCATTCTCTATCTCAGCCTTCAATTCCTGTCTATCTTGGTACTTCTACCATAATATAAGCTTCTACCTGGTCTTCTTCCTTCACATCGTTGAAGTTTTCAAATACCAGACCACACTCATATCCGGCTTTGACTTCTTTCACGTCATCTTTGAAACGCTTCAGAGATGCCAAAGCTCCCTCATAAATCTGCTCGCCTTCACGAGTCAGTCTCACTTTACAGTTTCTCTCAAAACGTCCGTCTAATACATAGGAACCAGCGATTGTTCCAACGCCGGAAGCCTTAAAGGTCTGACGAACCTCACCATGTCCGATCACCTGCTCCTCAAAGACAGGATCTAACATACCCTTCATGGCAGCTTCCACATCTTCAATTGCCTGATAAATAACGCGGTACAGACGAAGGTCAACACCTTCCTGTTCAGCTGTAGCCTTGGCTGTAGCATCTGGACGTACGTTAAATCCGATTACGATGGCATTTGAAGTTGATGCCAGTGTCACGTCGGATTCGTTGATGGCACCTACACCGCCGTGGATGACTTTAACTACCACTTCTTCGTTTGACAGCTTGGTCAGACTCTGCTTCACTGCTTCCACAGATCCCTGTACGTCAGCCTTGACAATGATCGGCAGTTCTTTTAAGGTACCTGCCTGAATCTGATCAAACAGATCATCCAGAGACAGTCTTGCCTTAGTATCCTCCAGAAGACGGTTCTTGTTCTCAGATACGAAGGTTGCTGCAAAGGATTTCGCCTCCTTATCGGTATCAAAGGACACTAAAATCTCACCTGCATTTGGAACATCGCCCAAACCTAAGATTTCCACCGGTGTGGAAGGTCCCGCTTCCCTCACCCTTCTTCCCTTGTCGTCCATCATGGCACGAACTTTACCGGAGCATGCACCTGCTGCAATAAAATCGCCCACATGAAGAGTACCTTTTTGTACCAGAATGGTAGCAACAGGTCCCTTACCTTTATCCAGCTCAGCCTCGATAACAATACCTCTGGCATCGCGGTCCGGATTTGCCTTCAGCTCACAAACCTCTGCGGTGAGCAGAAGCATCTCCAGAAGCTCATCAATACCCTCTCCTGTATGAGCAGATACTGGTACAAAGATGGTGCTTCCACCCCAATCTTCCGGAATCAATTCATATTCAGAGAGCTCCTGTTTTACACGCTCCACGTTGGCACTTGGCTTATCGATCTTATTGATAGCAACTACAATCTCAATTCCTGCAGCTTTGGCATGGCTGATGGCCTCCACTGTCTGCGGCATCACACCATCATCCGCTGCAACTACCAGGATTGCGATATCTGTGGAATTAGCTCCACGCATACGCATGGCAGTAAACGCCTCATGCCCCGGTGTATCCAGGAATGTGATCTTCTGATCGTTAACTGTCACCACATAAGCGCCAATGTGCTGCGTGATGCCACCTGCCTCACGATCGGTCACATGAGTGTTACGGATTGCATCCAGAAGTGATGTTTTACCGTGGTCAACATGGCCCATAACACAGACTACCGGCGGTCTGGGAACCAGTTTGCTCTCGTCTTCTTCCTCTTCTTTCAGAAGCTCTTCGATGACATCTACTTTCTCTTCCTGCTCTGCGATGATGTCATAGCTCAATGCAATCTCCTGAGCTTTCTCAAAGTCGATTTCATTGTTTACCGTTACCATAGTTCCTTCCATGAATAACTTCTTTACAATGACAGCCGGCTGCATCTTCATGGCCTCTGCCAGCTCACGGATGGTCATTTTCTCCGGAAGAATGATTTCCTTAACTTCTGGCTTCTTCTCTTCCTGCTTCGGCTGCGGAGTTGGCTTCTGAAGCGCCTTCGGAAGTCTCATATTCGGACGACGGCCTCCTCCCTGATTTGGTCTTCGTCCCTGATTCTTCTCGTGATCTTTCTTGTTTTTATTTTCTTTCTTATCCCGCTCTCTCTTGCTTTCCTTCTGGGATTTTGCAGAAGCCTCTGTCACAAATGTAGCGGTGTCAAATCTTTCTTTGTTATCACCGAATCTTCTTCCCTGATTCTGCTGGCCACGGCCCTGACCGCCCCTATTGCCCTGACGGAAATTGTTGTTGCCTCTGTCGTTATTTCTTTCATTGCCTCTATCGTTGTTTCTGTCGTTGCTTCTATCGTTATTTCTGTCGTTGTTTCTGTTGCCGCTTCTGTCGTTGTTCTGGAAACGACCTCCCTGAGAACGGTTTGACTGGCCGCCTCTGTTGCTATTCTGAGGCTGACGACCTCCCTGAGAACGATTTTGCTGACCGCCTCTATTGTTATTCTGTGGTCTGGACTGGGCTCCCCGGTCTCTTCCCTCAGACTGCTGTCTCGGAGTATCATTTCTGAAGGAGGCCTGTCTGGAAGTCTTTACTTCCTCCTGCTTTCCCTCTGTCTTTGGCGCCTCCGTCTTTGGAGCTTCCTGCTTTGGTACTTCTTTCTTCGGTGCCTCCTGTTTTGGAGCCTCCTGCTTAACTTCCTCCTGCTTAGCAGCCGGCTTCAAAGCCTCCTGAGCTTTCTGGACAAACTTTTTGCCTCCCTGTCCAGGCTTGCCAGCGGAGCCTGTGCGCTTATCTCTTCTCTTTGCTTTTCCTCCATCGCTTGCATTCTGAGCATGGAATACACGGATAATATTTTTTTTCTTTTTGGGAGTCTCCGCCTTAACTCCTTCCTGATTCATTTCCTGCTTTTCCTCTTTCACTACTGTATTTATCTCCTGACTTTTCTTATTGTTGTTACGGTATGCCTGCCTTGTCACCTGTACCAATGAATCTGAAATGGTACTCATATGGCTTTTGGCATCCATACCCTGGGTTTTTAGATACTGTATGATTTCCCTGTTGGATCTTCCCAGTTCGCTGGCAAGCTCATGTACTCTCATAGACATATCACTACCTCCTTACTGATTTCAAAGTAACGCGGACATTTATCCGCTTCACTACAGTCAATCAGCCACATCAAGCTGCTGTAGGATAGCCTTTGTAAAATTCTCATCCAGCACAGCCAGGGAGGCACGAAATTCCTTGCCTATGGTCCTGCCAAGTTCTTCTTTGGTACCCAAATATGCAATGGGCACCTGATAGAAATGGCACATATTGGAAAACTTCTTCTTGGTGTTGTCAGATGCCTCCTCTGCCACCACCACAAGATATCCCTTTCCTGTCTTTACTGCTTTTTCTGTGGAAAACTCACCGCTGACAATCTTTCCCGCCTTCATGGCAAGCCCCAATAGAGATAGTATTTTAGTTTTGTTCAATTGCTTCAAACTCCTTTTTCAGATCTTCGTAAACCTCCAAAGAGATAGGCATTTTCAGAGAACGCTCCAGCCCCTTGCTTTTCATCGCCTGCTCCAGGCAGGCGCGATTGTAGCAAAGATAGGCGCCTCTTCCGTTTTTCTTCCCTGTTACATCAATCTGAATCTCACCTTCTGTGGTGCGAAGTACACGCATCATTTCTTTTTTGCTCTTCATTTCTCTGCATCCGATGCACTGACGCATGGGAACTTTATTCTTCATCCTTCAACTCACCTTCTTCGGAAGAAACAGCTTCAAATTGTTCTTCTTCTGGAAGCTCCTGGAATTCTTCACCCTCCAGATTGGCAAGCTCTGACTCCTCCAGTTCAGTGTCTTCAAACTCAAAATCTTCTGATTCAGAATCATTAAATTCAAAGTCTTCAACCCCATCTGAAGTTCCAAACTCACCTTCTGCAAATTCTTCCTCTTCTTCATCGTAATCATAGAGGTCTCCGGCTTCTTTTGCCTGAGTCTCACTCTTGATATCAATCTTAAATCCCGTCATGCGGGCAGCCAGACGTGCATTCTGGCCTTCCTTACCGATAGCCAGTGACAACTGATAATCCGGAACTACTACGAGGGCAGTCTTCTCATCAGGATCTGCCAAAACAGCAATTACTTTGGCAGGGCTTAAGGAATTCTCGATTAAGATGGCAGGATTTTCATCCCAGTTTACAATATCAATTTTCTCGCCGCGAAGTTCATTGACAATAGCATTGACACGGGCACCGTTCATGCCCACGCAGGCCCCCACCGGATCAACATCAGGATCGTTGGACCATACTGCCATCTTGGTACGGGAGCCCGCCTCTCTGGCAATGCTTTTAATCTCCACAATACCTTCCTTTACTTCTGTTACTTCTTCCTCAAAAAGACGTTTCACCAGCTCCGGATGAGTTCTGGACACCAGAATTCTCGGCCCCTTCGGTGTGTCCTTTACTTCCAGGATGTATACCTTAATTCTCTCTGTAGGCTGGAATACCTCTCCCTTAACCTGCTCATTCTCACTGAGAACTGCATCGGCTTTGCCCAGATTCACACTGACATTCTTGCCCATGTAGCGCTGTACAATACCAGTTACTACATCCTTCTCTTTGCCATAGTACTGATTGTAGATTGCCTTACGTTCCTCTTCACGTATTTTCTGAAGGATAACGTTTTTTGCATTCTGGGTAGCAATACGTCCAAACTCTCTGGACTGAATCGGTACCTGAATAGTATCACCAATTTCCACTCTGCCATTTTCTTTCTGAGCCTGGGAAAGAAGAATCTCTGTCACCGGGTCTTCCACCTGCTCTACCACGGTCTTCTCAGCCTTAACGCTGAAATCGCAGGTTACAGGATTGATGTAGACCTTCACATTATCCGCCTTTCCGAAATGGTTCTTACAAGCCTGGATCAGCGACTGTTCAATTGCTTCCAGCAACGTGTCCTTGCTGATATTCTTCTCTTTTTCGAGAATTTCCAAAGCTTCCAGTAATTCTGTGTTCATTTTTTTCTTATCCTCCTCTTTTTCTAAAAATGAATGGCTAATCTGATCAATGCAATTTGTTTTTTATCAAATGTACGAGTGGCTCCCTCTTCTGTTTCAATGGTCACACTGTTATCATCATATGCGGTCAGTATGCCATAGAATTCCTTTTCTTTGTCAATGGCCTTGTAGGTTCTGATTTCCAGCTCCTTGCCCATGCTTCTTCTGTAGTCCTTCTCTTTCTTCAGAGGACGTCCCAGTCCCGGGGAGCTGACTTCCATAATATAACTGTCGTCAATAAAATCCTCTTCATCCAGCTTATCGCTGAACAGACGGCTGACAGCCTCACAGTCATCTACGGTAATTCCGCCTTCCTTGTCAATGTAGCTTCGAAGAAACCAGTTCCCACCTTCCTTTACGTATTCCACATCTACCAGTTCAAAGCCCATGGAATCCACAATCGGAGTAATCAACGCCTCTGCTTTCTGTTCATATTCTTCTCTTCTGCTCAAGTCTTCACCACCTTTTTGTACCAAAAATCGCCAACACGTGATAAGAGTGGACTCGCAAGTCCACTCTTATTCATGTAATATTATTAAGTTCTACTATATTCTACCACTGTTGTCCGCAGATTACAAGGGGCAAAATAACTATTATCAGATAGATTAACCCCTTTGCTTTGTACCTTTTGTATCACGCTTGGACAGCTTCAGACGGTTTAACACTACCTGCTTTTCTTTATACTGGGTTGTATATTCCCGGCGGCTCTCCAGAAGATAGGCATGCTGGATAGCATCACCCTCTCCAAGGCGCATACCTCTGACACCGATGGCACTTTTTTTCTTAAAAGGCGTCTCCTGGGTCAAAAACCGCAGGAAAAAGCCGTTTTCACTCTGCAATACTACAAATTCCGAATGGTCTGCAATTCCCACAAAGATCACTTCGTCTTCCGTGGAAAGCTTGGTGGATGCAATGGTCCGCTTCGCCACATCAAACTCGCAGCCCTCCACCAGCTTGATCATGGATTGCTTTGTCACAAATAAGAGATTAGAGTTTTTCACCTGATTCATACTTGCCACAAAAACAGTTCGCTCTTCCTGGCTGTTGTAATGGCTGAGGTTATCAATGGGCACGCCTTTGTCTCTCAACCTCTTTACCGGAATATCCAGTACTTTGATGGTGTGGAGCTTTCCTGTATCGGTAAACACGCAGATCTTGTCCGTATTCATACAGGTGAATACATATTTATTCTCCCCGTCTGCCGCCTCTTTATTCCTCTCATAGACAGATTTATCCATAATTTTGGCATAGCCGAAACGGTCCATGAGAAAGACCACTTCCATCTCTTCAATCTTCTTCTCCTCAAAGACCACTTCCTGGGCATTTTCAATGGAAGTTCTTCTCTTTTTGCCGTATTCTCTCTTAATCCGGTCCAGATCATCAATGATTACCTTTGCCATGGAATTATAATTTTCCAAGATATCCTCATACCGACTGATATTCTTCAAGGTTGCCTCATGCTCTTTCATAAGAGCCTCCACCTCCAAACCAATCAGTTTGTACAACCGCATTTCCAAAATGGCTGTGGCCTGACGCTCCGTAAAACGAAGCTGTTTTGCCTTCTTCTCACTTGCCTTACTCTTAAAATGGATGCCGGTGGTGTCACCGCTGACAAGGCAGGTTTTTACCTGCACCTGACTTTTACTGCCCCTCAAAATTTCAATGATCAGGTCAATGACATCACAGGCTTTGATCAATCCTTCCTGAACCTCACGCTTCTCCAGCTCCTTATCCAGCAATGTCTGATACTTTCTGGTCGCCAGATCAAACTGAAATTCCACGTGATGCTCAATAATTTTTCTAAGGCTTAAGGTCTCCGGGCGGCCATCTGCCACTGCCAGCATATTCACGCCAAAGGTATCCTCCAGCTTGGTCTTTTTGTAGAGCATATTTTTCAGATTTTCCACATCGGCGCCTTTTCGAAGCTCCAGCACAATGCGGATTCCCTCTTTGGAAGACTGATTGGAAATATCCACAATGTCTGTCGTCTTCTTGCTCTCCACCAGACCTGCCACTTCATTTAAAAATTTACCAATATTAGCACCCACCATGGTATAGGGAATTTCGGTGATTACAAGGCTCTGTCTGCCGTTTTTGCCCTTTTCCAGCTCCACCTTGCCGCGGATGCGGATCTTGCCCGTTCCAGTCTCATAAATTTTACACAGCTCATCCTGATTTACCACAATCCCTCCCGTAGGGAAATCCGGTCCTTTCAGATAACGCATCAGTCCCTTGTCTGTGATGTCCTGATTTTTCATAAAGGCCTTCACTGCATCCACCACTTCGCCCAGATTGTGCGGAGGAATGCTGGTTGCCATACCTACGGCAATTCCCTCTGCCCCATTTACCAGCAGATTTGGGATTCGCACCGGAAGCACCTGGGGTTCCTTCTCCGTCTCATCAAAGTTTGGCATAAAATCTACCACGTTTTTGTCCAGATCTGCCAGATACACATCCTGAGTGATTTTCTCCAGACGCGCCTCCGTATATCGCATGGCTGCAGCCCCGTCTCCCTCAATGGAACCAAAATTACCGTGACCGTCCACCAGCGCCTGTCCCTTTTTAAAATCCTGAGCCATCACCACCAAAGCATCATAGATGGAAGAGTCTCCATGGGGATGATACTTACCCATGGTATCTCCCACAATACGGGCACATTTTCGATAAGGGCGGTCATATCGGATACCCAGCTCATACATGTCATAGAGCGTTCTCCTCTGCACTGGCTTTAAACCATCACGCACATCGGGAAGGGCACGTGAAACAATCACACTCATGGCATAGTCAATATAAGATTTCTGCATAACCTCCGAATAATCGGTTCGTATGATATTTTCTGTCTCCATTTTATTCCTCCGTTCTTATCAAATGCTAAATATCCAGCTCCGCGTCCCGGGCATGTTCATAGATAAATGCTTTTCTCGGGGGCACATCAGAACCCATCAACACTTCCGTCACATCAGAAGCCAAAATAGCATCCTCAATTTCTACCCTCTTGAGGATACGCGTCTCGGGATTTAAGGTAGTCTCCCAAAGCTGCTGAGCATCCATCTCTCCCAGACCTTTATAACGCTGAAGGGTAAATGATCCTGTGTGAGTCTTTCTATAACGTTCCAGCGCTTTATCATCGTAGAGGTACTCTTCCTTTCCCTTTTTGGGCATTACTTTGTACAGCGGAGGCATGGCAATATACACATGGCCTTCGTAAATCAATTCCGGCATAAAACGGTAAAACAAAGTTAACAGCAATGTGGAAATATGGGCACCGTCCACATCCGCGTCGGCCATAATGATAATCTTGTCGTAACGCAGCTTACTGATATCAAAATCATTTCCATATCCTTCGGAAAATCCGCATCCAAAAGCATTGATCATGGTCTTAATCTCAGCATTTGCCAAAACCTTATCAATGCTTGCCTTCTCCACATTCAAAATTTTGCCCCGGATGGGCAAAATCGCCTGATAGTTTCGATTTCTTGCCGTCTTTGCAGAGCCTCCGGCGGAATCTCCCTCCACAATGAAAATTTCACATTTGGACGGATCTTTCTTCTCACAGTTTGCCAGCTTTCCATTGGAATCAAAGGAATATTTTTGCTTTGTCAAAAGATTGGTCTTTGCACGTTCCTCTGTCTTTCGGATTTTTGCAGACTTCTCTGCGCAGGAAAGTACCGCCTTTAAATTCTCCAGATTTCGGTCAAAATACAAAACGATCTCCTCGCCGGTCACCTTTCCGGTTGCTTTCGAAGCATCCGGATTGTCCAGCTTGGTTTTCGTCTGACCCTCAAAACGCGGATCCGGATGCTTAATGGAGACCACGGCAGTCATACCGTTTCGGATATCTGCTCCTGTAAAATTTGCATCCTTTTCCTTTAACACGCCAATCTCTCTGGCATAAGTATTCATCACCTGAGTGAACACGGTCTTAAAGCCCGTCAGATGGGTACCGCCTTCCGCATTGTAGATGTTGTTGCAGAATCCCAGAACATTCTCCTGAAAATCGTTGGTGTACTGAAACGCCACTTCCACCTGAATCCCTTCACTCTCTCCCTTATAATAGACCGGCTCATGAATCGCTTCCTTTTTTTTATTCAGATCCTTTACAAAGCCGATGATTCCATCTGGCTCATGATATTCAATCCGCTCAGCCACATCTCCTCGTCTGTCTTCAAATAAAATAGTCAGATTTGGATTTAAATAGGCAGTCTCGTGCATACGGCTTTTCACCTCTGTGGCCGCAAAACGTGTCTTCTCGAAAATCTCCGGATCCGGCAGGAAATTGATTCTGGTTCCTGTCGTTTTTGCCCTTCCAATGACAGGAAGCAGCCCATTTACCAACTCTTCTGTGGGAACGCCCCGTTCATACCTGTCATGGTGAACCTTTCCCCCAAGACTGATCTTGACATCCAGATAAGTGGACAACGCATTGACCACCGAAGAGCCCACACCGTGAAGACCTCCGCTGGTCTTATAGGCAGAATCATCGAACTTACCTCCTGCATGAAGCGTGGTAAACACCAGCCGCTCCGCCGGAACACCTTTCTCATGCATATCCACAGGAATACCCCGGCCATTGTCTATTACGGTACAGGATCCATCTTTCTCAAGAAACACCTGAATATAATCACAAAAGCCTGCCAGATGCTCATCCACTGCATTGTCTACAATTTCATAGATCAGATGATTCAATCCCTTTCTCGAAACGCTTCCGATGTACATACCAGGTCTTGTCCGGACCGCTTCCAGTCCCTCCAAAACCGAGATGCTGGCAGCATCATAAGTATTCTTATTTGCCATTTTTATTTCCAACCTTTCCTAATCCAATTAATCTAAATATTTCTCCAGCACCAGCTTAATTCCATCTTCATCATTGGATGCTGTGACAAAATCCGCCAATTCCTTCACATGATCCTCTGCATTCCCCATAACCACGGAAACTCCGGCCCATTTCAGCATATCCAGATCGTTGTTGCTGTCCCCGATGGCCATCACCTGGGATGCATCCAATCCCAGATGCTCTGTCAGTGTCTGAAGTCCCTGAGCCTTGCTCCAGGTCCCGTTGACAATTTCAATGTTTCGATTAAAAACGGAAATCGGATATACTCCATCCAACCGGGCAATCTCTGCCTTTAACTGATCCTTCTCCTTCGGAGTTGCACAGACAATGTGAAACTTAGAGACCTTTCTTCCCCTATCTCCCATAAAATCATCCAGACTTGCATGGATAACATTGGTTGACATCAACTGATCCACATAATCTCCGGATAATCCTGCCCGATTCAGAAGCTCCACTGCATTAAAATCCACATGGGCATCAAACTCTTCATAGATCTCCGCAAAGCCATCGTACTTCACCACCAAATCATAAATCGCCTTGGCAGCTTTGTAGGGAATGCATTCTGCGTAGATCATGTTCTCCTCTTTTCCATCTACAATAGTAGAACCATTGGCATTGATAAAGTATCGAAGTCCATGAAATTCCTTCAAAACCTCTCTGGAATTGCGGTAGCTTCTTCCCGTGGTGGGTACCACCAGATATCCCCGGTCAATGGCATTTTGTATGGAAACCTTTGTAGCTTCAGAAATAGTACAATCGGAACGCAGCCAGGTTCCATCTAAATCAATCGCAATTAATTTAATCTTACTCATTTATCCTCACCATTTTCATTCATCAAACTTTTCCTTTGCTTTTCAGCTTTCCAAAAAGCTACGAAGCCTATTATAACAGCAATCCATAAAAAAATGCAATGAAATCCATAAAAAAGCCCCGAAAATGTTTTCGGAACTCACGTTCGAAAACATTCTCAGGGTATATTAAAAAAGTAATATAGGATTTCTTTCACTTATGCAAGTCACCCTTACCAACCATTTACGTCTCTGCGACATAGAAGTAGGGGACTTCCTTAATGAGGTAAAATTGCCTCGATTTCTTCTTTGTCCACGCCGCCCACCAGCTTTTTTATCACCTGACCGTCTTTAAACAACGCAAGTGTGGGAATGGTCATCACACCGTATTTCCGGGACAGCGCTTCGTTGTCATCCACATTTAACTTGCCGATTTGTACGGCATCTTCCTCTGCCAGTTCCTGCAAAATCGGAGCAATGGCACGACAGTGACCGCACCAGTCTGCATAAAAATCCACCAGAATCGGCTGGGTTGCCTGCAATACTTCCCGTTGAAAATTGTCTATGGTAATGTTCTTGATTGTCATATTCGGTACCTCCATTTATTTCTCGTGGCAATTGTTTATAAATGTTACAATTACCTGATACGTTGTATTTCCTGTCTCTTATACACATCTCCGAGCCCACGAGACTACGCTGCATC
>CAMQZX010000044.1 GCA_947039785.1 uncultured Lachnospiraceae bacterium
ATTATAAAGTATACTATTTTAATACAGTTTATAAAAGGAGGAGGATTATGCGGAATTATTATGAGATTTTGGGGGTATCTCCCAATGCTACCCAGAAAGAAATCAAAGCGGCTTACCGCAAACTTGCGAAGAAATTTCATCCGGACTCCGCCTCCCAGGACAATGCCACCGCCAGAAAATTTCAGGAGATTTCCGAAGCTTATCACACCTTGTCAGACCCTGAGCTGCGCAAAACCTACGATTATATGGGTCACTCCGCTTACCGGAGCAGCTCCCAGTATAAATATCATACCCATGAGGACCACCATTCCCATGAAGACGGTCACTGCGGTGCCTGCCGCCGAGCTCCTAAAGAGGAGGAAATTCCGCCTCAGAGCATCCGGGTTGCCGTGTGGCTGAATCTGGAAGATACCCTGGAAGAAGCTGAGGCAATTGCATACTACGTGGAGAAAATCCCCTGTCCCACCTGCAGCTCTGCCCATGCAAAGCTGCAGCACCTCGTCTGTCCTGACTGCAACGGCAGGGGTAGAAAGACCATCTATGAAAATGCCTGGGGCACCAAGATTCCCCGGGAGGCTTTCTGCAACCGCTGCCACGGTTCCGGTAAAATCGCTCTGGAAAAATGTCCTCAGTGCCACGGCTTAGGCACCATCGAAAAGGAATGGCAATTTAAAGTGAAAATCCCCAAAGGGGCTTACGAACGTCAATTCTTCTATCTGAAGGATCAGATTTGTGAGGAGACGGACTTCTTTGACTTGGAAGAACATAAGGACAAGCTCTACATCCTAATCGTACTGCTAAGAGATAAGCCGGGCTTCACCCGAAAGGGATATCACCTTTACACCGATGAATATATCGACTTTCCCACCCTTGCTCTGGGAGGAACGCTGCCAATCCACACGCTGACAGGTATCCTTTACTATGACATTCAGCCAGGAACCACACTGGATGTTCCCCTGTGTCTCACCAATAAGGGACTGATACGTCCCAAGAAAATGGGCGGCCAGGGCAACCAATACGTCCGCCTGCGTCTGACCGTCCCACAAAATCTAACCAGGGAACAGGCGCAGGCTTTGGATAACTATCGAGTGCTGACGTCATAATCGCCAAAAATATATGCATAAAAAAGCTGTGAAACATCAGATTCTATCCTGACCTTTCACAGCTTTTTGCCTGCCTTGTTTTATTCGGCTCAATTTATTTGTCTTGTTTTATTTATTTCCTGCTTTTACTTACTTCTTTTATTATTCCTGCTGATTTAGCTTTTTATAGAAATACTGAAGAATATCCTTCCTTGTGACGATTCCAATGAACTTATCCTGATCATCTACCACCGGAACAAAGTTCTGGTGCATTGCCCTGCTGATCAGTTGGTCCATATCCGTCTCCACATGCACCGGCTTATAATCGTATCTTCTCTTGATGCTCATAAGCGGCAGCTTCTCCGTATCCCTCATATCGCGAATTGGCAGATTCTTAAGTCCCCACAGCAAGTCTCCCTCGGTGATGCATCCCAGATAGCGGCCCTCCTTATCGATAATGGGAACACAGGAATAACGATGATGCTCCATCTTCTCCATAGCCTGTCTCACCGTATCGCTTTTATGTATGTATGCCACTTCTTTCTTGGGCGTGAGGAAAAATAAAATATTCAATTATACAACACTCCTTTTGCATGGATATGTCAATCTCTATCTATAAATAGATAAAACATCCTCTTTTGACATATCCCAAAACCTTCATTTTATCAAACGCGTCCCACAGGCAAGGCAATTCTCTGCAGCCTTTACAGACTGCCGTTTCCCTGTGAGCCATCGTTCCCAAATAACACTCTAATTTTACCATTCTTTACGATTTAGAGCAATAAAGCGGCTGTATAATTTATATTAAATTAAGAATTGTTAAAATCAGAATATATTTAAAAATTTTTCCATTATCATTTAAGATACTCTGCCAATTTTCATATAATTGTTCCCAACTATTCAAGCTGATTTCTTATGTTTTCGGTAGATACCAAGACCAATCCACAGCAGATAAATCATGGTCCCCCCCACCGACAGCCCGATTCCTGCCATCTCATGGGGGATTTTGTATTGTAGGGCGACTTGGTGGGTTCCGGTGGGGATTTCCACGCCGCACAGGCCGCTGTTGATGTCGTATAGACTTACAGGCTCACCGTCGATTCTTGCTTGCCAGCCTTCGCTGTAGAGGAAGGGGATGCACAGCATCTGTGTACCTGCCGCATTGTTGTTTATCGTTGCCTGGTAGGTATTGTCTGTGTAGGTGATGTCCCGGATGTCCGTATTTTGCAGCTTTTCGTAGGCTTTGTTGTCTGAAGGACAGTTGCTGACCCGGATATCCTGGATGGTCACGTCGGAAATCTCGGTGCTCACATCAATACGGATATCTGTGATATCTCCCGGTACTGTGTAGGTCCATGTATCATTCTTCGGACTGATATGGAAAATGTAAATCTGATCCTGACGGAATCCTTCGTCCCTGGCTGTCTTATAGTACAGTGCCATATCCACCTTCTTCGGCGCTTTCACCTTCATGGTAATGGTGTGGACCGCGCCCTCACCGAAGGCATCCTGCACCTTCTCCATCTCAATATGAGGGTCGTTGGTCATATTGCTCATGACAATGCCTTCCTCAGTTTTCGTTCCCTGGCAGTCCACCGCCTGAAACTCACGGTCCATCAGGGAAATCTCCTCTTCTGTCTGCCGAACCGCCTGAGAATAGGCTGTATCGCCCTCCTTGTGTCCGTCCTCGTCCGAGAAGTAAAAGCCATGGACAGCTGCCAAAGTCCGCTCAATTTCCGTCATTTCCTCCATCTGTTCTTCTGTCCAGACGCTGTCATAGAGATATCCAAAGGGCAGCGCATTTTGATTCTCATAGATGTCCTTGCTTCCCACACTTTTTACATAGGCGTAATTCTGCTCTGACAGCCCGTCGCCCGGATTTGCCAGCATGTATTTTACTCCCAAAAGGGAATTCAAGAGGAAATTATCGTTGTTAAAATAGACAAAGTTGTCACTGACTCCCGTTCCTCCATACATCTCTTTCAACTGGATCAGCTCCTTGGGATTGGTGGTCAGATACACAGACATTCCAGGATACCCCTGGGCCATGCCGTCATTTTCGGAGCCGGACTCATAAGTCTTTGACACTCGATAAAGAGAGCCATCCTGCTGCTGCAGATCCTTCCAGGCTTCCCTGGTGCCGTCGTTGTAATATTCCACTGCCACCTGATTTCTGGTGGGATTTTTACGGAAATTGATGGTGGGATAATTTGCCGCCACCAGTTCCACACAGATGACACCTGCCAGAAGTCCTAAAAATACACGGTCTATTTTACGACTGTGGCTTTTCAGCAGAATAAGCCCGCCATAGATTACCATAAATACGGCAAAAACAATCAAATATTCCTCTTTCAATTTAAAATATTTCTGTGCCTGCCCCCAGAACAGCAGCCCATATACACAGCCGGTCAGCACCACACCAACTGCCACGCACACGCTGACACGCTTTTTCTCACGCTCTGTCAGCAGCAATTTCACAAACATTCCCACAGCAAAGGCTTCCAGCATACATAAAATAAAGCTCCATCTCTGCGTAGCAGTGTTCATGGTAAACAGCTTTCCGCTGAATGGGAAAATCAAAAATACCACCGACAGCACAGTCAGAAACAGTGTCTTTAACCGCATTCCCTTCTTGGAAAGCAAGTACGGCAGAGACACGAAGAACAGGCTGCTGGTAAAAATCATGGCGATTTCATAGTAATTGCCCGCCCCGGTATACTTGTTAGCGATTCCCATGGTATTGTTGGAAATCAGTCTTGCCAGAAAACCGTACAGCCATTTTGGCTTATAAGGACGAAGCATGGAATCCAGATGATTTAAATTCACTGCCCCGGCTCTGGTGCTTCCCTGGAAAATGTTATAAGTGGGAATCAGACACACGCCGCCGATGCAGATTCCCAGAGCTCCCATTCCTGCCAGCCCCAACAATTTTACCAGAATCTTCTTCCAGGATTCCCTGTGAAAAGCCAGATAAATGATTACATACATAGCCCCTATGATTCCACTCATATACAGGAAATAGTAATTGGTAAACAGCATCAGAGTTATCCACAAAACCAACAGCCAATTCCGGGACTTTTCCCCATCTTCTACAAATAAGTGAACAAGATAGAGGAAGATTGTGAACATCATCACAGAAGTGCAAAATCCATAATGCTGTCCCCAAAGCATCACATAACTGGAAAAGGTCCACAGCAGAGCCGCCACAAAGCTGCCCCAGGGATGGCCAATCCACCGCAAAAACAATTTATAACCGAACATACTGATCAGTATCAATTTCAGATAAGTGGCAAGCAGCACACCCCAGGGAATCAAACTGGCAGGCAGCATCACCACCAGAAGATTCAGCGGATTTAAATACTGAAACAGATAGGAAGACATATCCATTCCAAGTCCCACGTTCAGGAAATAATTCTCATATCCGCCGCCATGGAACACATTGGAAAACAGATAGTACAGTGGGTAATTGATATCAAACGTATCTCCGCCCATGTCCACATACACGTATGCATAATCTCCCAGAATAAACTGTATGAACAACACGCCGAACAACAGACTGGTTATCAGAAACAACCACAAATATGGACTTATAACCACACGTCTAAGTTTTGAATCTTTCATCTTACTGTTCATCCTTTATCTCACTATTTCCATCGAAATCCGAAGAAGGCTTGCTCTCATATACATCCCTGGTCAGAGCACTTTCTCTGTCCGATGGATAGGGCGCTCTCCGGTTTCTGTCATTGGAAGGACGTCTGTTACCTTTTCTCTGAGGATTTCTCTTTTTATTATAGTACGGCTCCTCGAAATTCAGCCGCTCCTCCTCCACCACCAGCGGTCGGTCCAGCACTCTGGTGTTGATACTCAGCACATACTCTCCTAAAAATCCGATAAAGAATAACTGAAGTGCTCCCAGGAAAAACATTCCAATCAGCATAGGCGCCACACCTGCTGAGAAACGATCCCAGTACATCAGTTTCAGTACCAGATATACAATACCAGCCACAAGGCTTAAGCCTGCCACTGCAAATCCTGTAAAGGTGGCAAGACGCATCACCACTTTGGAATAGGAAGTAATTCCGATCATAGCATAGTCATACAGACTGTAGAAATTGTTCTTGCTCTTTCCTGCCCGGCGTTTGGGCTGAGTGTATGGAATAGCTTTATAGTCAAATCCCAGCTCTGCAATAATTCCCCGCAGATAAGGCATGGGATCGTGCAGTTTTCTCACCACATCCACAAACTGCTTGTCATACAGTCCAAATCCGGTAAAATGCTCAATATGGTCAATGTCTGTAATCTTATTGATCAATTTGTAATAGCAGGAGCGAATCCAGTACATAATTTTCTTCTCTTTACTGGATTTTTTCACTCCGATGACAATTTTATGTCCCTGCTCCCACTCCCGGACAAATTTTACAATCATATCCACCGGGTCCTGAAAGTCGGCGCACATGCGAACCACACAATCTCCATATGCCTGCTTCATTCCATATACAGGAGAGCGTGCCTGACCGAAATTCCTGGCATTGAAAATTGCCTTGATTTTCTTATTTTCACTGCACAGTCCCCGAAGCAGAGTCTGGGTATTGTCTTTGGAATGATTATCAATAAACAGTATCTCATAATCATACTCCGGCAGATCCCGCTCCATCACTTCCACAATGGCTCTGGACAAGGGAACCACGTTGGCTTCCTCGTTGTAGGTGGGAACCACCACTGATATTTTCTTTTTCCTCATAGTTTTCTCCATTCTTCCTGGCGTTTATTGCTGCTTCCTTATGAACGCAGGCTGTTTCGCAGTCTTTCTTTACCTGCCTTCTATCCACTGAATGGTCTCCCGGATTCCTTCTTTAAAGGTGTATCTTGGACAAAATCCGGTATCCTCAGTTAGGTTTTCGATATCTGCACAGAGATTCATCACAGCATTTGGCGGATAGGGTCTGGCCCCGATTCCAGGCTGGCTGGCTTTAGTAATCTCTGCCATCTCTTCGATATAACTGCGAAGGGGCCTTGCCTGACCGCTGCCCACACAATAAACAGCGCCATCCTTCCCCTTCTCCCCGATAAGATAATAGGCTCTTCCGGCATCCTTACTGTACAGGTAATCCCATCTCTGCTCTGCCGGGGTAAATTCTGTGGGCTCTCCTTTTAACATCTTTCGAAGACTGGACGCAATCATGGTAGTTTCCTTCTCATAAATTCCATAGACACTGAAAATCCTGGGCCAGATACATTCCATGCCAAGCTCTCTGCACAGCATTCTTGCCAGCTGTCCTGCCGCCAGCTTGCTGGCTCCGTAGGGAGTGATGGGATTTACCGGGCTGCTTGGACTTATCTTCTCCAAATCCAGAAGCCCGTATTCTGCCTGAGAGCCTGCTCCGATAAACCGGGTGCATCCCATCTTGTGGGCTGCCCTTACCGCCTCCAGCGTGTACTGAATATTTTTACTCTGAAGCAAAGTACTCCTGTTTCGGTTTTCTCCCGTATTGCCCCAGGCAATGTGGTAAAAGGTATCACATTTTTCCTCCAACTCCTTTGGAAGTTCTTCCAGATGGTCCAGATCACAGTCCACCAGGTGAAGCTTCTCATGTTCTGGCAGACGGCTCAATTTGGCAGAGGAGCCACGCACCACAGCGTATACCTTCACATTTTCTCTCAAGCATTCCTCAATCAGCGCCGTCCCGATCATGCTGGTGGCGCCCGTCACAACAATAGATTTCATCCTGTCTTTCCTTTCGCAATCTGCACGCTGCCTGTCCGACAGCTCATTCGCCCAATTATTCAGCCTTCCAGATTGGAATGTACATATTTTCCTTCAATTCCTCTCTGGATAGGAAGGGATACATATCCTCCAGTGGTGCTGAGAACATCCTGCCGTCCTCCAGCTTTTTCGATGCAGTCTTCGGCTGCGTCTTCTGGTATTTTGTCACAAAAATCTCACAGACCACACCGCCCTTTGCTTTCAGCACCTGTGCAATCACATTCCCCAGCTCCTTTGTCTCATGACAGGAGTAATAGGGAAATCCATAGGCAGGAGCCAGCTTACTTAAATCCGGGAAACTTAAATCCTCACTCTCTGGTCCCACGCCCACCAACGGTTCTCCGAAATAGCTCTGCTGGGTCTGACGAATCGAGTGATATCCCTGATTATTGATCACAAATAATTTCACAGGCAGGCGGTTCTGCCAGATAGTCTGTAATTCCTGAATGTTCATCTGCAGGCTGCCCTCTCCTGTGACGCACACCACTGGCGCTCTGTCTCTGGCAATGCACACGCCTGTCACTGCCGGAAGGCAAAAGCCCATAGATGCCGTGTTAGGATTGGTGATGAAGCGCTGTCCCTTCTTCATCTGAAACGCCTGACTTCCCGCCACACGGGAGGTTCCAACACTGACCACCAGGGTGTCATTTTCCTTCATGGCTTTGGACAGCTCTGCGTAAAAGGCATAGATATTGGTACAGTTTTCTTCTACAGTCTCATAATGCTCCTTTGTCACCACCGGGTATTTTTCCCGCCATACCCTGCACTGCTGCCGCCAGCTTTCTCCGGTAAACAGCGGAGAAGCTTCACTGGCACCTCGGCGAATGGCTTCTGCCAGCAATTTATCAATAAACTCTCCAGCATCGCCCACCACCGGAAGACTGACGTGAAGATTGGGTTTTTTCAATTCATTTTCATCAATGTCATTTAAAATCGTATAAGACTCCCGTGCCCAGCTTTCATACTGAAACCCTGTCTGCACAAAGCTCTGACGGCTCCCGATTGACAGCAGCACGTCGCTGTTCTGGATAGCAAAGTTCCCTGCCCGATCACCGGTTCCGCCGTTTCGCCCCACATAATAAGGATGATCCGACTCGATGGCATCAATGCTGCTCATTCCAGTCACCACCGGAACTCCCAAAAGCTCCACCAGACGACGAAAACCTTCCATGGCTCCCGCCAGTCGGACACCGTTTCCGGGAAACAGCACCGGCCGTCTGCTGCCTGCAATTTTATCCAACACCTGATTCACAATTTCCATGGAAATTGTCCCGTCACACTCATCTGGGTCAGCATCACCCTGTGCCGCGTCAAAACCAACCAGCTCCTCTGTCTCCACAATGGCTCCCTGCACATCCAGAGGAATGTCCAGCCATACCGGACCGGGACGTCTGTGAGTTGCCAGATACAGAGCCCTCTCCAGATGATAGCGAATCTCCTTTGCATTTGTCACCATCACCGCATATTTGGTCAGCGGCTCTACCACAGGAACAATATCACATTCCTGCACGCCCATGCTCCGAAGGGCAAGCCCAGTACTGCGCACTGTGGTAGCATACCTTGCCTGACCGGAAAATACTATCATGGGAATAGAGTCCATCCAACCTCCCAGCACTCCGGTAATAGCATTGGTGGCTCCCGGTCCTGTGGTGACGCAAACTGCTGCCATTCGATTGTCCACTCTGGCATAGGCTTCCGCCGCCATGGCGCACGCCTGCTCATGATGCTGATAAGTGCAGTGCAGCTTCTCATGGTGGCCAAAGGAGTCATTCATGTGCATGGCACCCCCTCCTGTGACCGTAAACACATGGCGGATGCCCCACTTTGCTATAAAGTCAGCAATATAATCTGATACTTTCTGCTTCATTTTCTATCACTCCTACGATTACTGATAATCCGGACATCGATTCTCACAGACCATCCGCTTTCCGGAAGCCTGCACTGGAATCTCATCCACATAGGTCACATCAATCTGAGCTTCCTCTCCCAGATATCTGCGGTAGGAATCCACAACAGCCGCCTCATCTACCCGGTCTCTGTCTGCATTGAGAAGAATCTCATATCGCTTTTTCTGCCATTGAATGCATTTTGCCTGATGAACAATTCCTTCCAGATTAATCAGCACATTCATAAACACATGGATGGACAAGGGCTCTCCGGCACAATTGTACATCATAGAACCGCGTCTTCCGTAAATCTCTGTAAAGTATCCATGCTTTCTGCCCTGCTGGTCGTGACACTCCTGATAGATTCCCGTATCCCCCGTGTCGTAGCGAATCATGGGGAAAGCTTTGTTATAATAATCGGTCACCACGATTCGTCCCAGCTCACCTGGCTTTGCAGGCTCATCGCAGTCCAGCTTCAAAATTTCAATGTAGAAATTGTACAAGTCCACGGTGTAGCGATCTTCCTCGTTAAGCTGGATGGCAATAAATCCATTCTCGTTGTTTCCATATGAGCGCACCGGGGCAAAACCGAAAATCTCCTTCACCGCATCGTAGGTCCCCTGTGGAAGCGCCTCCCCCATGGAAAAGACCATCTCCACATCCCACTTGGTGATATCCACATGTTTTCTCTTAATATATCCGGTAAGGGCAGTCAGCGCACTGGAATAGCTGACCAATACCTGAATCTTCTGCTTTTTAATCTTGTCACAGATTCCCTGCAGTGATTCGTCACCCATGTTTGCAATGTCAATCATAATCAGGTTATTCTTAAAAGACTTCCAGTTGGAAATAGTATTTTTTCCGGGAATCCATACACGGAACTCTCCCCGCTTCATTCCAAGACGAAAACCATTCAATTCCATCACTGACATGAAATTCATGTTTACCCGGTTCATTTTATCCCCATCGCAAAGCACCGTAAAAGGTGCCCCTGTGGAACCGCTGGTGCTTAACTTGTATAAGCGGTCTTCTTTTCCCTGATATTCATCGCAGAGGATGGCTTCCTTATTCTCATTATAATCCATCTTGCTCATCACCGGAAAGTCTTCCAGCTTTTCGGCATCTTTGTATTCTCTGTAAAAGGCGGAGTTTTTCTTGGCATAGTTCAGCAGTGCACTGACTCTACGCTCCACATAAGGGTCTGTAACTCCATCTACAATTTCTCTCTTGTTGACTTTTTTAATTTTATTTAATTTCCCGCCCTGAACCTTGTCCAGCATATAAAAGGCGGTTCTTCTTAATACTTCTCCAGCCTGCATCCTTTCCTCCTTTATTTTCTTTCTTCAGCATTCCAACTCTGCCCTGCTGCGTTTCATACTACGCTTTCACTTTCCACAATCCAAGCAGCACCACTGCCAACACACGCAGAATATTGGCAATCAACACTGCCATTGCAAATCCCATTATGCCATGGTCCCCGGCGAAAAGCAATACAAGGACTATCATAATCACCAGATGTGCGATCTGTAAGGTCAACTGCCATATTTCCTCGGTAAAAGTCAGTACCACAATAAACAGATACGCAGACAACAGTCCCAGAATCTGAGTGATATTCACAACTGTAATCATATTCTTCACGGAGTCATACAAATCCCCATAGAATAATTTCACAAATAATGGAGTTCCTATTTGTGCAAACAATAAAAATACCAGGCTCACACCCAGTCCCAATCCCACAAAGGTAAGAAACTGCTTTCTGTTTAAGTTTTCCTCCCGCTTGGTCAGATAGGAGATGATGATGGTATTGACCGGAGCCACCAGAAGCACCATAGTCTTTCCAATGAGAGAGGTGACATAATACTGGGTAACCGCCAGGCTTCCAATCAATTCCTTCAGCACCAGGCGATCCATGTTCAAGGTCAGATTGGTAATCAGATAGGAAAATACCAGAAATCCGCCTCGTTCAAACGCAGTCCGAAAATACTTACTGGCGGCAAAAAATCCCCGAAAGACAGTTCCCGTAACTGCCAGATAGACAAGGGCAAGCACCTCGCCTGCCAGAAATACGAGAAACCAGTTATGAGTCAGAAGGTAAATCCCAAATCCCAGCACATATCCAACAGACAACACCATATAATAGTAGAAATATCTGCGGTAATTCAGGTTCAGACGATATTCCACGTCTCCATAATAACGAAAAACAGTGGTCATAAGCAACACCGCCGTCAAAAGCACCTCCACGGGTGAGCCAAAGGAATGATGGGCGATTATAAGCGCCGCAACGCTTCCAACGCCGCCGAACAAAAGCAGCAAGATGTTATAGTCTCCGTTGGTCACCTCATAATCTCTGCGCACAACAAGACGGCTGGTATTCAGCGCCTGTCCCACAGAAGGACACAAAATCGCTACCAGCCCCATGAGATACAGCAGTACGCCGAGCTGGTCGCTGCCCATGAAGCGGTTCAGCAGCGGATATACGATCAGCTGCAAAATACCGTTCATCAACAGCGCCCCACCCATGGTATAAACTGTATTGGATAAAATTTTCTTTTCTTTTTCTCTCGATGCCAAAGTAAAACCTGCTTTCTGCCATATATGGACTGCCCTCAGACAGTCCATACAACACCATTTATCTTCCGGTACGGTATTTCTCACACCGATTCTCAATATATTTACGCTTGCCGGAATTCAGCACAGGAATTTCATCCACATAGTCCACGGTAATCTCTGCCTGTTCTCCCAGATAAGGGCGGATTCTTCCCAGAATATCCTCCACATTCATCTGCTCCCGGTCACCGTTTAGCCACAGCGTATATTTGGTCACATCCTCCTGAATGAAGCGGAACTGCTTTACGCCCTTTACATCCCACATGTTGTTTGTGATGATGTAAGGTGTCACCGCCTTTCCGTTGCAGTCATAAATCATGTCACTTCTGCGGCCGTAAAGCTCTGTGAGATACAGCTTGTAGCGACCGTCTTTCACCTTTTTCTCGGCAATGGCAAGATCGCCGTTGTCGTAACGGAGAATAGGGAACGCATAATTATACAGGTCTGTAATTACAATACGGCCCAGCTCTCCCGGCTCTGCCGGCTCGTCAGAATCCAGCTTCAGAATTTCATAGTAATAGCTTTCTGTATCGATGTAATAGCTCTCATCATCCGGCCGCTGGATACCCATGATTCCATTTTCCTCATTGGAATACCAGGCGCGGACCGGGCAGTGAAATTGACGCTTTAGGTTTTCCCTCACCTTTACGGGCATACTCTCAGAAATTGGAATGATGGAGCTGACACAGAAGTCTGAGGTGTCCACATGAGTTTCCTCTATGTAGCGGCTGATTTCTCCCAACGCCGAGGAATAGCCCACCAGACATTTTACCCGCTTTTTGCGAATGACAGAGAGCATTTTCTCCAACGCCTCATCGTCCATAGCGGAGCTGTCCATCATAATCATATTTTCTGCCAGAAGCTGCACCTTACTTTTCTTTACATTATTCACCCAGACACGAATAAAGGCTTCCTTCATACCAATATAATAGCCGCCCACAGCCCCGAGAAAAATGCCCCCGGCAGTATTGTGGTTGATCTTGTCTTTGTTCTGCACCATGGATAACGGCGTTCCTGTGGAACCGCTGGTACACATTGTGCGGTTGTCAGAAGCATTTTTATATACCTCTGAGAGAAAGGTATCGTAGTTGTTTCGGAAGGTATCCTTGTTGACCACCGGAAGCTGTTCCAGGGGAGTCTTCTCATCATAGTCTTTATAGTACTCTGTAGTACGTACTGCATGGGCAATAAGTTTTTGGATTTTCTTCTCTGTCTCTTGGATCGATGTGCCTTTCTGATAGCTTGCCTTTATGCTGTTATAGTATTTTTTCACCTGGCCTCGTCTCAGTCCGTCCAGCGTCCAGAACCCGAACCAGCGCAATTTTTCATCCAGTATCATAGAAATTATATTCCTCCTGAATTTCTCCTGTGTTTATGCCTGCCCGGCGGCCTCCCGGATAATTCCGGCCATGTAATCAATCTTCTCATCGGTCATTCCCGGGTAGAGTCCCACCCAGAAGGTATCAGTCATAATCCTGTCTGTGTTTTCCAGACTTCCGGCGATACGGTAGCCCTCTCCCTTGGCACGCATCTGGTCAAAGCAGGGATGCTTGGTCAGATTTCCGGCAAAAAGCATACGTGTCTGAACGCCTTTTCCTTCCACATACTGAACCACCTTGTTGCGGTCCACACCTTCCCGGCAGGTGATTAAGAATCCAAACCAGCTGGGAGTGGAATTTGCGCAGGGCACTGGCAGAATAAATTTGTCCTCTGTTCCCTTTAGTCCTTCCATCAAGCGGTCGAAATTGTGGCGTCTTCGTTCAATAAAGGATGGGAATTTCTTCAACTGTGCACATCCGATGGCAGCCTGCATCTCGGTGGCCTTTAAGTTGTATCCAAAGTGAGAGTATACGTATTTATGGTCATAGCCCAAAGGCAGCTGGCCGTACTGTCTGTCAAAACGATGTCCGCAAAGGTTATCTCTTCCGGAAGGGCATACACAGTCACGTCCCCAGTCGCGGAAGGAGCGGACAATCTTATGAAGCAGCGGATTGTCCGTATACACAGCTCCACCCTCACCCATGGTCATGTGGTGAGGCGGATAGAAGCTGGAGGTTCCGATGTCTCCTATGGTTCCGGTGAGCTTCTCCTCACCGTCCATGTTATATTTGGAGCCAAGAGCATCGCAGTTATCCTCAATCAGCCAAAGATTGTGCTTTTTGCAGAATTCAGTCAGCGCTTTTAAGTCAAAAGGATTTCCCAGAGTATGAGCCAGCATTACAGCCTTTGTCTTTTCAGATACTGCCTCCTCCAATTTCTCCGGATCAATGTTATACTGTGGGATGGCAACGTCCACAAACACGGGAACTGCTCCATACTGAATCATAGGGGATACCGTTGTGGGGAAGCCTGCCGCCACAGTTATCACTTCATCTCCCGGCAGAATCTGCCGGTCACCCAGCAGAGGGGAGGTCAGCGCCATAAAAGCAAGCAGATTGGCGGAAGAACCGGAATTTACCAGTGAGCAAAAGCGAACGCCCAGATATTTTGCAAATTCTTTCTCAAACTGATCTGCATATCTGCCCGCAGTCAGCCAGAATTCCAGTGCACTGTCCACCAGATTTACCATCTCCTCAGAATCATATACGCGGGATGCGTAGGGAATGCGGTCGCCTTCTTTGAAAGGCTTTACCTGATTGTGATATTTCTCGCAGTAGCCGCCAACCATACTCAAAATCTGCTCCTTGGCCTGCTGCTCTGTCATATTTTCAAACATGTGATTTCTCTCCTTATCTTCAATATTATTGTACAAATTCCTGTATCTGCTGTTCCATAATTCTGTTTACATCTTCTCCATTCATCCATGCCTTAGACCACTCCACGGTCTTTTCAATGGCATCTTTTACGCCCCATACCGGCTTCCAAGCGAAAACATGCTTTATCTTAGAACAATCCAGTTTCAGGAAATTGGCCTCGTGAGGACCTCCTGCGAAATGATTTTCCCAGGTCTGTCCCTCTCCCCAGGCATTGCAGAACAAATCCACCAGCTCACCAGTAGTCACACAGTCCTGGTCATCCGGTCCCACATTATAGTATCCGGCAAAGGCACCATCCTCATATTGCTTTCTGGCAATCATCAGATAAGCCATCAGTGGCTCCAGCACGTGCTGGAAGGGACGGGTGGAATGGGGATTTCTCACAGGTATGGGCCGCTTCTTCTGAGCTGCCCGGATACAGTCGGGAATGATCCTGTCATTGGCAAAATCACCTCCGCCGATGACGTTGCCTGCCCTTGCTGTGGAAATTGCCACTCTGCCGTCAGCAAAGAAGGAATTCTTATAGCTATGGGTCACCAGCTCAGAACAGGATTTACTGTTGGAGTAAGGGTCAAATCCGTCCAGCGGATCATTTTCCCGATACCCCCATTCCCATTCATTGTTGTGGTAGACCTTGTCCGTGGTCACATTCAGAAAAGACTTCACACAGTCCGTCTGACGGATACATTCTAAAATATTAACGGTTCCCATTACGTTTGTCTCGTAGGTATACACAGGCTCCTTATAGGAATCCCGAACAATGGGCTGGGCTGCCAGATGAAGTACAATTTCCGGCTGCACCTCTTCCATTACATTTTTCAAGTGCTGCAAATCCCGGATGTCTCCAATGATGGAATTCATCTGTCCATTCATACCGCACATATCAAACAGACTGGGATCCGTAGGCGGCTTGAGAGAATACCCTGTCACCTGTGCCCCTGCCATCACCAGGATTTTGCACAGCCAGGTACCTTTAAATCCGGTATGACCTGTCACCAACACTTTTTTATCTTTATAGAACTCTAACTCTCTCATAGAATTTCACTTGTCTCCTGTTTTGCTGTCATTTCCATGATTCAAAGAATGATCCTGAATCATTTATATATGATTGTAATACAAAACCGGGAAAAATGAAACCATTTTCCCGGTTATTCCAACTACATCTCAATTTTCCCAAAGCTTCCAGGGGGCATTTCCTGACTGCCACATGGCTTCCAGCATATTTTTCTCCCGCAATGTATCCATGCACTGCCAAAATCCCTTATGCTTGTAGGCGTTTAACTGACCGCGTCTCGCAGCTTCCGCCAGGGGATACCGCTCAAACACGGTATCATCGCCCTCGATCAGATCCATGATCTCTGGCTCCAGCACCATAAATCCGGCGTTGATCCAGCCGCCGTCTTCCTTTTTCTTCTCTTTAAAATTGGTGATGGTACCATCCTCCAGAATATCCAGAATTCCGAAACGGCCTCCCGGCTGGGCAGCTGTTATGGTAGCCATCTTTCCATGAGTCTTATGATATTCATACAATTCCGGGATATTGATATCCGCCACTCCGTCTCCGTAGGTGAGCATAAAGGTATCTCCATCCAGATAATCCTTCACCCGCTTGATACGTCCGCCAGTCATAGTCTTCAGTCCCGTATCCACCAGTGTCACCTTCCAGGGTTCCAGCTCTGTATTGTGAACAATCATCTTATTCTCCTGGGTAAAATCAAAGGTAATGTTGCTGTTGTGAAGATAATAATCCGCAAACCATTCCTTAATTACATGCTGCTTATATCCACAGCAGATCACAAACTCATGATATCCATAGTAAGAATACATCTTCATAATGTGCCAGAGTATTGGCTTCTCACCAATCTCAATCATGGGCTTGGGCTTTAAATGGCTCTCCTCACTGATACGGGTTCCAAACCCGCCGGCTAATATTACAACTTTCATATATTAATGTCTTATTCTCCCATTTATTCTACTAAGGCAAATGACGTCACGTCTTCACCCTCATAGAAACAATTCTAATACAAAAGCCTGTAAATGAAAACCTTTTTCTTTGGTTTTCCCTTGCAAATTTCATTAGTTGTATTTACTTTTATTCTACTTTTTAATCAAAGCTAATAGAAACTGCACTCAAATTGTATCTCTTATATATGTATATCGCTGGCTTTGGAAAGATGCATTTGTGTATAGAGAATGACAATATCCCCCTCCATCAGCATCAGGTTTCCTCTAGGAATCATGACTTTGTCCCTGCGTTTTACCAGAACAATGAAAGTCTGGCGGGAAATATCCAGATCTCGGATGTATTGACCGTTCCAGGGATTTTGCTTTTTCAGGATTACTTCCTTGAGACGGATATGCTCATTGTCACGGAAAGACTCTGCTCCCAGAACAAGCACATCGTCTGCCTTCAGCATAACGTTTCCACGAGGGATAATAATTTTGCCGTTTCTTCGGATGGCAGCCACAATAATACCTTCTGGAAATCCCACTGCCTGGATGCTTTTTCCCACCCAAGGGCTTCGCTCTGTCAGATGGATTTTAATAAAATGAATGTCCTCTTCCCTGCCGTATTCACTCATTCGCTTCACCTGAGTGTACTGATCCACAAATCCGGCAGAAATAATACCGGTAGGGATGGCAACCATACCCACACCGAGAAACGTAATGATCATACTGAAAATCTTCCCCACACTGGTGATGGGATAAATATCTCCATACCCCACCGTCAAAAGGGTAGACACCGACCACCAGATTCCGGAAAGAGCATTGCTAAACACCTCCGGCTGAGCTTCATTTTCCAGACTGTACATACACAGGCTGGATGCCAGCATCAGAACCATAAGGATAAATACAGAGGAAAACAACTGCTGTTTCTTGCTGGTGATAACCTCTGTGATGATACTCAAAGAATCGTAATAGGCATTGATTCGGAACAGTCGGAAAATACGTGCCACTCGAAACATTCGAAATACTGCCGTTCCCGATGGAAAGAAAAAGGGAAGATAATAAGGCAAAAATGACAGCAAATCCACAATTCCTGTAAATGAAAAAATATATTTAACAATTGCAAGAGGCTCTGAAACGTTCGGTCTTAAAAATTTCGCTGTCCAGATACGCAGGGCAAAATCAATGGCAAAATCCGCAACCGTGATGGCCTCAATGGTCAGAAGCAGTGTACCGTACCTGGCCTCCATATCGTCAAAGGTATACATAATGCTGACCACAAGATTGATCACAATAAACAATGCATTCAAAAAATCGTAGGCACGGCTGATATAATCATCCTCTGCCCCCACTTCAATGATTTCAAAAACTCTCTTCCGACGTTGATCCCAGGTTTTATCCATCTTTGTATATCCTCCTCAAAGGCATCATTCGTTTCTTTTAATAGAAAAAGCCAAAGTAACATCAGAGCCTGTATATCCCATACACTCCAATATACTCTGGCTAATTATACAGAAGAAACTGGTCATTTTCAACAGGAAATCACTAAGAAAATCAGATATTTCCCCCTTTTTTATCAAAATTCTGTCTGGAAATTGCTAAGTTTTTTCTGTCTCTGTCAGTTATCTGAAATCTGTTTTCCAGTGTGATCCATATGATAATTGTCCTTATAAATCAGCTGAGAAATGGGCACAAACTCGTACCCTTTAGACTTTAATGTAGTAATCAGCGTATCCAATGCCTCCGCCGTATATTTGGCTCCGTTGTGACAGAGGATAATGGCTCCGTTACCCAATGCCTTGTGCTCGCAGACCGTCTCCACAATGGCATCCACTCCATAATCCTTCCAGTCCAGAGAATCCACGGACCATTGAATCGTATAATACCCATTGGCGGTGGCGTTTAAGACTACGTCGTTGTCATAGTCCCCATAAGGAGGTCGGAACAGCTGCATATCTACCCCTGTCAGCTCCTTCACCTTATTATGTACACTCATCAGCTCCGAAGTTTTCTCCTCGTCGCTGAGCTGGCTCATATTCTTGTGATTTTCGCTGTGGTTTCCCAGGTCATGGCCCGCTGCCTGGATGGCTTTCACATCGTCGGGGTAAGCCTCCACCCAACCGCCAGTCATAAAGAAGGTCACTTTCACATCATTCTTCTCCAGAATCTCCAGAATCTTCTGAGTATCCTCATTGCCCCAGGCAGCATCAAAACTCAACGCAATCTTTGGTTCTTCCGTATCCACACAATAGATGGGCAGCTCCCGACCGTCCACACTGGTACTGACGGAAATCACCTCCGGAGCATAGCGAAAAGCGCCCGCCACCAACGCCGCCACGCCCATCCACGCCAACATCAAACCAATTCTCTTTTTCAACATAAAAAACTCCCATAGACGTTGTTATTATTCTATGGAAGTTTTTTGCAATTAGAACTGATTTCTATCTTGTGCCAAAGATTCGATCTCCCGCATCTCCAAGTCCCGGACAGATGTACGCCTGCTCGTTAAGACAACGATCCAGATGTCCCACATAAATCTGAATATCGGGGTGAGCCTTGCTAAGACGTTCCACCCCCTCCGGAGCTGCAATAATGCACATAAATTTGATATCCCTGCCGCCATGCTTTTTGATCATGGTAATAGCATCCACCGCAGAACCTCCGGTTGCCAGCATGGGATCCACCACCACAATGGTACGCTCCTCTATGGGATCTGGCAATTTACAATAATATTCGTGAGGCTCATGAGTCACCTCATCCCGGTACAGACCAATATGGCCGATTTTCGCTGTGGGAACAAGAGCCAGAAGTCCTTCCACCATCCCAAGTCCTGCCCGCAGAATGGGAACCACTGCCAGCTTACGTCCTGCAATCATGGGAGTCATGCATGTTTCAATAGGTGTTTCCACCTCCACATCTTCCATGGGAAGATCCTTCAATGCCTCAAATCCCTCCAGCATAGCAATTTCCTCCACCAGCTTTCTGAATTCGTTGGTACCTGTATTCTTATCTCTCAGGCGGGAAATTTTGTGCTGAATCAGCGGATGTGTCATACAAATTACATTTTCTTTTGCTTCCATTGTTTTGTTACCCTCCTACATTTTATCAGTCGTATTACGTTTCACAGCAGATTGCTGCCGGTACAACAACAAACTACCTCCTGCGAAACCTGTTCTTAAAAAAAACGAACAAAGTGAATCAAAATCGTTACCAGCCCCACAAAAGCCAGCAGTAAAATCACCACAATAGCCAAAATCATTCCACACCCTGACAACGAAGCACCTCCCACTCTCCCTGCAAGAAAAATACTGGTAGGGCCATCTGCACCCCCTATGACAGAAATTGCCTTGCCGGCACTGAAGGATATTACTGTATAACATGTGCCCGCAATCACTATGGCTGCAGCGGCAATTATTATAAGTATCTTATTATTCTTTAATTTTTTATCCAGCCTTCTCACCTCCGTCATCACATGGACATTTCATCTTCACTGTATCATGATGTCTACAGATTCATTTTCACATTTGCCTTTCATATCATAACATTTTATGGGGGTTTTCACTACTCTTCTTTTATTTTTTTCCCACATTTATTGAACCCTTTAATCATTCAACGCTGCGCTGCCGTCCAACGTCTATCTTATCAAATTGAAACCTTCTCCCAGCACCTCATTGGACTCCATAATAATAACAAAAGCAGCCGGATCTACATCTTTTACGATGTTTCGAATAGGGTACATTTGCTTGTTGTTGCATGCACACATCACCACATCCATATCATTTCCGCTGAAGCTTCCCTGGGCTTTCAAAAATGTGGCGCCTCTTCCCACCATCTCATCAATCCTTCGTGCCACTTCTTTCGGCTTGCTGGTGACAATCAAGGCCAGTTTTCCTGCATTGATACCATACATTACCTTATCCACCATAACGGAAATCAGAAAGCTTACAATCACGCCATAAATCAATCCATCCACATCTTTGGAGATGAGAATGGTTCCGATTACCACCACCAGAAGGTCAATACCGAAAGTAATCTTGCCGATGGACATGTGAGGGCTTTTCGCTTTGATGGACAGTATGATAAAGTCCGCACCTCCTGTGGAAGAACCACGCATATAAATAAATGCATAACCCAATCCCGACAATACACCGGTACAAAGCGCCGCCAGAAGCCTGTCGCCTTCATAAACGGGAAACAGAGGCGCCACCACGTCCATAAGAACCGAGGTAATCACAATGGTTCTCACAGAATGCATGAAAAAGGTTTTTCCCAGAATACGATAACAGAATACGGCAATGGGGATATTCAAAAGCACTGCCATAAGACCGATGGGAGTCCCAAAAAGATGATAGAAAATCAAGGCGATTCCGTTGACTCCCACCATAGGGAAATTTGCCATGACAGCAAAATTATAAGTTCCCGCGGCGATTAAAAGGCCGCTGATGATGTCTACTGCAACATCAATGCTCATATTTTTCCAATCCAATTTTCTCATGTTGATTTCTCCTTTCTTCGATTTTGATCATTCTTGTGCTTTTCACAAAGCAAACTCATCCCATATGTCTAAAAAATATAATGCCTGTCTCTTA
>CAMQZX010000045.1 GCA_947039785.1 uncultured Lachnospiraceae bacterium
AGATGGATTTTCTTTGAGAAATATAGTGATGAAAGGAAGTGGATGCTCATGGAGAGCGGGCCTAGTCCCAGGACATATCATAATCTGCCGTCTGTCGTATCGTCTGTGTCAACAGTTATACATCTAAGACGGTATAAGAAAAGACAAAAATTAAAAATAAGAATGTCTTAGAAGGGCGAGGACACTTTACACTTGCCTTTTTTAAGGCGGGTGAAAGGAGAAGTGAGCGTTTTGATTAGAGTATTTACAACCATAGAAGGCTCTATCCACGAGATTGAAGAGCCGCAGGTTGGATGCTGGGTTGCAATGACAAATCCCACGGCCACGGAGATTTTTGAAATTTCCGAGAAGTACAAGATTGAGGTTGACGATCTGAGAGCACCCTTGGATGAAGAGGAGAGATCACGTATTGAGGTGGAGGATAATTATACCTTGATACTGGTGGATATTCCCATGATCGAAGAGAGAAATGACAAGGACTGGTATGGAACCATTCCCCTGGCTATTATTGTGACAGATGAAATGCTGTTTACCATTTGTCTGGAGGATACGCCTGTACTGACTCGATTTATGGAAGGAAGGGTGCGCAATTTCTACACATATATGAAAACCAGGTTTATTCTGCAGATTCTGTACCGGAATGCCAGCATGTTTTTGCATTATCTTCGTATCATTGACAAGAAGAGCGAACAGGTGGAAGAGAAGCTTCACGCTTCTACCAGAAATGAGGAGCTGATCGAGCTTCTGGAGCTGGAAAAATCCCTGGTGTACTTTACTACCTCTCTGCGGTCAAATGAAGTAGTGCTTGAGAAGCTGATGAAGGTGGATAAGATTAAGAAGTATCCGGAGGATACAGATCTTTTGGAGGATGTTATCATTGAGAATAAGCAGGCCATTGAGATGGCAAATATTTACAGTGGAATCTTAAGCGGCACCATGGACGCTTTTGCGTCAGTCATTTCCAATAACCTGAATATTGTTATGAAATTTCTGGCAACGGTGACCATTGTGATGTCTATTCCTACTATGATTTACAGTGCCTACGGAATGAATCTGAATACGGCAGGAATGCCTTTTGCTTCCAGTCCCTACGGGTTTTTAGTTGTGATTTTGCTTTCGCTGCTGGTCAGTCTGATCGTAGCATGGATTTTCTCCAAGAAAAAATTATTCTGAAATGATGTTAAAACGTAGTTGAAAAAGGAGAGATGTTAAACTTATATGAATGTTATTAATAAATTGGAACGAAGATTCCATGGACGGGGAATCCCCAATCTGACCATGTATATCATTGCTTGTTACGTGGTCGGCTATGTGTTGAGTGTATTTGCTCCTCAGATCTGGTATTATCTTTTGCTGGAGCCGTCTTTGATTCTTCGGGGACAGATTTGGAGACTTGTGACCTGGGTACTGATTCCACCCAGCAGTCTGAATCTGTTTACGATTATTATGCTGTTGTTTTATTATCAGCTGGGAACTGCTCTGGAGCGTACCTGGGGAGAATTTCGATATACGTTGTATATCGTTTCGGGTTTGCTGTTTACGATTATCGGGGCATTTCTTCTGTATTTTATTACGGGAGGAATCGTAAGCTTATATTTTACAACTTATTACATCAGTTTGTCTATTTTTCTGGCTTTTGCAGCTTCTTATCCGGATATGCAGGTGCTATTGTATTTTATCTTTCCTATTAAGATTAAATGGATGGCATACCTGGATGTGGCATTTCTGGTATACGACTCCATTACGGCTGCCCGTGGGGGACAATGGGGAAGAGTTGTTGCAATTGTGGCATCCTTGCTGAACTTTATCGTATTTTTCTTTGCCACCAGGAATATGAGTCGTTATAATCCTAAAGAAGTGAAGAGAAGACGAGACTACCAGAAAGCAGTCAGCAGAAGTCAGGCCCAGAGAATTACAAAACATAAATGTGCAATTTGCGGACAGACAGAAGAAGACAATCCTGATCTGGAATTTCGCTTTTGCTCGAAATGCAATGGCAATTATGAGTATTGCCAGAATCATTTATTTACCCATCAACACGTAAAATAGGAGGAAAGAAGTAATGAAGAGGACAAAAATCATCTGTACTATGGGACCTGCAACCAGCAAGAAAACAATCTTAAAGCAACTGGTACGCAATGGAATGGATATTGCACGATTCAATTTCTCTCATGGAACTCATGAGGAACAGCTGGTACGGGTTAATATGGTGAAAAATGTCAGAGAAGAGCTGAACCAGCCGGTGGCACTGCTTCTGGATACAAAGGGACCTGAAATCCGAACCGGTATTTTAAAGGATCACCAGAAAGTAACGCTGCAGACAGGACAGCAATTTACACTGACAACAGAAGAGATTGAAGGAGATGCAAGTCGCGTATTCATTACTTATGCAGGACTTCCTAAAGATGTGAGCGCAGGCTCTCATATTCTGATTGATGATGGTTTGATTGAATTGGAAGTTCTTTCTTCCAAAGGTACTGAAATTGTCTGTAAGGTTTTAAACGGCGGTGAACTGGGAGAACGCAAGGGGATCAACGTTCCAAATGTTAAAGTAAAGCTGCCGGGAATTACAGAGAAGGATAAAGAAGATATCCTTTTTGGAGTTCAGCAGGAATTTGATTATATTGCAGCTTCCTTCGTGCGAAACGCTAAAGTTATCAAGGAGATTCGCAAGCTTCTGGATGAAAACGGCGGAGAACAGATTGGCATCATTGCCAAGATCGAGAATGCAGAGGGTATCGACAATATCGAGGAGATTATCCAGGTGTCCGATGGTATCATGGTTGCCAGAGGAGATATGGGCGTGGAGATTCCAGCTTACAAAGTACCTCATATCCAGAAGGAGATCATCAATAAATGCAACCGCCGTTACGTTCCTGTGATCACTGCCACTCAGATGCTGGACTCCATGATGAGAAATCCCCGTCCTACCCGCGCAGAGGTGACAGACGTTGCCAATGCTATTTATGACGGAACAGATGCCATTATGTTGTCTGGTGAGACGGCTGCAGGTAAATATCCGGTGGAGGCATTGAAAATGATGGTGGAAATTGCTCAGAGTACAGAAGTTCATCTGGATAATGAGCGATTTGTGAACCATCGAGGCATGTACAAAAAGCAGAATGTATCCAGTGCTGTGGGAGCTGCTGCCGTGCTGACAGCAGATAATCTTCGGGCAGATGCGATTGTAACGCCTACAATTTCCGGGCAGACAGCACGTCTGATTTCCAGCTTCCGCCCCAAGGTGCCGATTTTTGCCATCACTCCAAATGAGACAGTGCAGCACAAGCTGCAGCTTTACTGGGGGGTTATTCCGTTGAAGGGGTATGAGAAGAAATCCACGGAGCATATCATTGAGTCTGCAATGACTGCCATTAAGAGAAAACGTCTTGTGAGAAAAGGCGATTTGATGGTATTTACTGCCGGAGACCCAGCTACCAACATCCGAACAGGAGAGGGTGCGGTTACCAATATGATGCATGTAATCGAGGTTAAATAAAATTACTATAAACTATTTACGAGGAGAGAGAATTATGAGAAAAGTACCATTTGTCACCAAAGAAAAGATCGAGGAGATTGTAAAGGACTATCCCACTCCTTTTCATATTTACGACGAGAAGGGAATCCGTGAGAATGCCAAGGCGTTGAAAGAGGCATTTGCCTGGAATGAAGGCTTTAAAGAGTTTTTTGCTGTGAAAGCAACTCCCAATCCATATCTGATCAACATTCTTCAGGAGTATGGCTGTGGATGTGACTGTTCTTCTATGACAGAGCTTATGATGGCAAAGGCAATCGGCTGCCAGCAGGGAGATATCATGTTTTCTTCTAATGATACTCCGGCCGTAGAATACAAATATGCCAACGATATCAATGCCATCATCAATCTGGATGATATCACACATATTGATTTTCTGGAAGAGACCATCGGCTGCATTCCAAAGACCATCAGCTGTCGTTATAATCCGGGCGGATTGTTCAAGATTAGCAATGACATTATGGATAATCCGGGTGATGCCAAATATGGTATGACTACAGAGCAGATTTTTAAGGCATTTAAGATTCTGAAGGAAAAAGGTGCAGAGGAGTTTGGTATTCATGCGTTCTTAGCCAGCAACACTGTAACAAACGATTACTACCCAATGCTTGCCAAAGTGCTCTTTGAGGTGGCTGTAAAACTTCAGAAGGAGACCGGCGCTCACATTAAGTTTATCAACCTGTCCGGCGGTGTGGGAATTCCTTACAGACCGGATCAGGAGTCAAATGATATCAAAGCTATCGGTGAAGGCGTGCGTAAGGTATACGAAGAGGTGCTGGTTCCGGCTGGAATGGGCGATGTGGCTCTGTACACAGAGCTTGGAAGATTTATGCTGGCTCCATACGGCGGTCTGGTAACTCAGGCAATTCATGAGAAGCACACGCATAAAGAATATATTGGTGTGGATGCCTGCGCAGTAAACTTAATGCGTCCGGCTATGTATGGTGCTTATCATCACATCACTGTTTTAGGTAAGGAAGATGCTCCTTGCAATTATACATACGATGTAACTGGTTCTTTGTGTGAGAACAACGATAAATTTGCCATTGATCGTAATCTGCCAAAGATTGATATGGGAGATTACCTGTTCATTCATGATGCAGGTGCTCATGGCTTTGCTATGGGCTACAACTACAATGGTAAGCTGAAATCCGCAGAGATTCTTCTGAAAGAGGATGGCAGCCATCAGTTGATTCGTCGTGCAGAAACGCCAAAGGACTATTTTGCAACTTTTGATTGTTTTCCTGTTTATGACAAGTTAGTGGAAGATATGTAAATGAATAAGAAAGAGAAAAAACATAATTTAAGACGGTTAGCCGGATATTATAAGCCCTATAAAGGTCTGTTTTTCTCAGATATGATATTTGCAATACTAGGAGCGGGAGTGACTTTGGTCATTCCCCTTTTAGTCCGCTATATTACCAGTACGGTAGTTCATTATCCACTGGAAAAGGCAATGGATATCATTCTGAAGATCGGTATCTTTATACTGGGACTGATTTTAATTGAGTTGGCTTCCAATTTTTATATTACTTATTACGGACATATGATGGGTGCCTATATTGAGCATGATATGCGAAATGAAATTTTTATGCACTATCAGAAATTGTCCTTCGCCTTTTATGACAATCAGAAAGTGGGCCATCTGCTTTCCAGAATCACCAGCGATTTGTTTGATATCAGCGAGCTTCTTCATCATGGGCCGGAGGATCTGGTCATTTCCATCATCAAATTACTGGGAGCTTTTTTTATTCTCTTATCGGTGAACTGGAAGCTGGCATTGATTGCCTTTTCCATTGTGATTGTGATGCTGTTCTATGCGCTGGTATTTAACAAGAAGATGAAGAACGCTTTCCGGGAGAATCGTGCCAGAATTGCTGACATTAACAGCCAGATTGAAGACAGCCTGTCGGGAATCCGTGTAGTTAAATCCTTTGGAAATGAAGAGAAGGAAATGGTAAAATTTCGAAATGGCAATGAGCGTTTTGTGGCGGCCAAGAGAAGAAGTTATCTGTATATGGCAGGCTACCATTCTGGAATGGGAGCATTTACCACATTGATCACAGCAGTTTCTTTGATTGCGGGAGGATGCTTCCTTACAATTGGATCACTGGAAGTGGCAGATCTTGTGACTTTTTTGCTCTATATCAATAATTTCACTGAACCGGTGAAGAAGCTGGTGAATTTTACCGAGCAATTTCAGAATGGCTACAGCGGCTATTCCCGTTTCCTGGAAGTGATGGCCATTGCGCCGGATATTCAGGATGAACCGGATGCCATATCCATGGATACGGCAAAAGGAGACATTTCTTTCCAAAATGTCAGCTTTCACTATGAAGACCATGCGGAGAGCGTATTGTCTCATGTGAATCTGGATGTGAAGGCTGGAGAATATGTGGCTTTGGTGGGAAGCAGCGGAGCTGGAAAGACCACCCTGTGCAGTCTGATTCCCCGGTTCTATGATGTGACAGAGGGAGAGATTCTTCTGGATGGTGTGGATATTCGGCACATTAAGCTGGAAGATTTGAGACACCAGATTGGTATTGTACAGCAGGATGTATATCTGTTTGCCGGAACCATTATGGAAAACATCCGTTATGGAAGACCGGAGGCCACCGAGGAAGAAGTAATCCGCGCCGCCAAGGCAGCCAATGCCCATGATTTTATCATGGAGATGGAAGAAGATTATGATACCGATATTGGTCAGCGGGGTGTTAAGCTGTCTGGAGGTCAAAAGCAGAGACTTTCCATTGCCAGAGCCTTTCTGAAAAATCCTCCTATTCTGATCTTTGATGAGGCTACTTCTGCTTTGGATAATGAGAGTGAAAAGGTGGTCCAGGATTCTCTGGAAAAGCTGGCAAAGAATAGAACTACTTTTGTGATTGCCCATCGTCTCTCCACCATCCGCAACGCCAGAAGGATTCTGGTACTGACAGAAGACGGAATTGCAGAGGAGGGTACCCATCAGGAGCTGCTGGAGAAAAATGGGGTCTATGCCCGACTGTGTGAAGCCGGACTGTAAGATGGGAAAAGTGTTTGCTGAGAAAGCATACATCAGAAAGATAGGAGGAATCAATGGGACTGATAGAGAAAAAGAAGTTACAGGCAATTGTGTTTGATATGGATGGGCTGATGTTTGACAGTGAGAGAGTGATACAGTATTCTTGGAATGTGGTGGGACAGCGTTTGGGCTATGGCTTTGTGGGAGATGATAATATTCTCAATACGCTGGGGTTTAATCGGGACACAAGAGAGCGGTATTTTAAAGAGCGATACGGTTGTGATTTTCCCTATGAAGATTTCCATGATGCCTACAGGATTGTTTTTCGGGAATATGTAAAGGACCGGGGGCTGCCTGTAAAGGAAGGCCTGTATGAGCTGCTGGAAGTGTTAAAGGATCGGGGGATTCCTGCGGCAGTGGCAACCTCTTCAGGATATGAGCATGCCTTGGAGAACTTAAAAAGCAAAGAAATTGATCATTACTTTCAGACCATGATTACCGGAAATATGGTTACTCAGGCAAAACCTGCTCCGGAAATCTATTTGAAAGCCTGTAAAGCTCTGGGAGTGGAGCCGGCCAGAGCGGTGGCGTTGGAGGACTCTTACAATGGGATTCGTTCTGCTCACAACGCTGGAATGTGTACCATTATGATTCCTGATCTGCTTAATGACACTTCCCCAGTGGAGGATTGTCTGGACTGTAAGATGGATTCCCTGCTGGATGTGGCTGCCTGGCTTCGGGACAGTGGTGCGTGAACAGTAACATAAGGCTTCAAAAAAATAAAAAAAGTTGTCAAAAATGCTTGCACAATTCCGTACAATATGGTAATATATATTTTGTTCGAAGGAACAAGCCGGCGTGTCGGAATTGGCAGACGAGGCAGACTCAAAATCTGTTGGCGGCAACGTCGTATGGGTTCAAGTCCCATCGCCGGCATTGTTTACAGAATATGGAAGTCCTGATATTTCAGGACTTCTTTTCTTATACAATAGGGAATTTCAAAGGAATTTCCTGTTTGTAAAAAAGAGTGATTCTCTTTCCATCAAAAGGGAACCACTCTTTTCTCTTATAAATTTTTCTTTTTGTAGACGAAATATAATCCAATGGCAGTAAAGATTACCAGATAGGAAAGTAAAATTACAATTCCAATCAGATTTGGCTGTTCTCCCACGGAGATGCTTCTCACCATTCTGCTGGTCTGGGACAGGGGCAGGGCGGCGATGAATTCCCGGGCACCGTGGGGAATCTGGTCGGTGGAAAAGAAAGTGTTACACAGGTATGCCATAGGCATGATAAAATAGTTGGAAAACCGGGGTACATCTGCATGGTTGCGTGCCAGGAAAGATACCACAATGCCCAGAGCAGAGAACACAGCGCCGTTTAAAAATAAAATCACAAAAGTCAGCAGGTTAAAGGTAAGCCCCGTGTTGATAGGCAAAACCAGAAGGAGAATGACTCCTCCTGCATATAGTCCGCGCAGACTTCCTGCAATAATCTGTCCTGCAATAAACTGCCATAAAGGAGTGGGTGAAATGATCACCTGGTCAAAGGCCTTTTCGTAGAGACGCTGTACATTCAGGTTCTGTGCAATGGCGTTGAAGCTGCCGTTCATAGTGGTCAGTGATATGACACCGGGGATCATATAGTACAGATAGGGCTGTCCGTTCATAGTGGTGCGGATTCCCCATCCGAAGACGATTAAGTACATCAGCGGCGCAATCATAGCCGCCAGAGTGATTCGTGAGAAGTCTCGCAGAAACTCTCTCCATTTTTCCCATAAAATTGTTCTAATTCCCATAGTTATACTCCGTAATCTATTAAATTTATATGTGTTAAGACTTGGAGTGTGTTTGAAGACTGGAGGAATGAATTTTCAAACACGCTCTAGGACAGTCGCTTTCCGGCCTGCTCTACGAAAACATCCTCCAGAGTTGTATCTCGAAGGGTGCATGTTCCTTCCAGTTTGGACAGATATTCGATGGCCTCTTGTCTCTGATGAAAATAGCTGCTGTGAATACCGTCTGTCTGCATTTCGTCCACGGCATAAGCCCCCAGATGATTGATGAGATTGGCGGGAGTATCCACTTCTTCCAGTTTTCCATTATTCATTAATGCAACACGGTTACACAAATTTTGCGCCTCTTCAATGTAATGGGTAGTCAGAAGGATTGTCAGACCCTGCTCATTTAGCTGACGCAGGAGATTCCACATCTGGCGGCGGGAGATGGCATCCATACCCGCAGTAGGTTCGTCCAGAAGCAGGATTTCAGGATCCGTCAGAAGCGCCCGGCAAACCATCAGCTTTCGCTTCATACCGCCTGAAAGCTTTCGGATGGTTTTATGGCGGTGCTGAGTAAGTCCGGCAAACTCAAACAGCTCCTCCGTCCGTGCCCGGATTTTCTTAACGGGGATGAAATAAAGGCGTCCCTGGTATTCCATGATTTCGTCCATATCCATATCCTGACGCATGGAATATTCCTGGGTGATTACACTGACTTTGCGCTTGATGTCTTTTCGCTGCCTGGTGAGAAGTTCATCGTCAATGTAAATCTCGCCGGATGTGGGAAGCAGTAAGGTGGACAGCATCCCGATTGTTGTGGTTTTGCCGGCTCCGTTGGGACCTAACAGGGCAAAAAATTCGCCAGTTTCAATCCGAAGACTTAAAGAATCCACCGCCGTAAAATTGTCAAAAGTTTTTGTAAGGTTTTTTAATTCTATCATAAGTTTGGCAAAGACTCCTTTAGGTGAAATGATTTTCGCAGCAAGCTGCGAATACAATATTAATACCATTATACTGTTTGATAAAAAATTTTCAACTAATTTTTGCATGGTGTTGCAATTTGATGCTCAATATGTTACATTATAGGCGTAGCTTAATAGACTGCAGGTTTTGATATGAAAATTATCGCATTCTAACCGGTGATGGTTTTTATATCAATGAAAAGGGAAACAGGTGCAAATCCTGTACGAACTCGTCACTGTAAATAGGGAGTAGGGAGCCAGAATGCCACTGAGCAATTGGGAAGGCGGCTTCATATGTGGATCTATAAGTCAGGAGACCTGCCTGTAGGAATTGGGGAGTGACATACGCCCCAGGCCACGAGTAACTGGTCGTAAATAGATGCGGATTTTTATCACATCATTGCGCCCTCTTACCAGATGCCTTCGAAAGAAGGTGTTTTTTTTAATCAGATGGCAAGACCATCACAAGGAAAAGGAGGAACGACATGAAGAGAAAAATGTCAGCATTGTTGGCTGCTTTTATGGTTCTTGTACTGTGCCTGACCGGATGTGGCGGCGGCAACACAGAGACAAGTACAGAAGCAGAGCCGACAGAAGAAGTAACACAAGCACCGGAAGAGACCCAGGAAGCATCCGAAGATGTAGCAGAGCCTGCCGAAGCTTCGGAAGAATCCAGTGATACTGCCATTTTGGTAGTAAGTTTTGGAACCAGCTTTAATGACAGCCGTGATATCACCATCGGCGCCATTGAAGAAGATATCGCAGCAGCGTTCCCTCAGTACGAAGTAAGAAGAGCATTCACCAGCCAGATCATCATTGATAAGCTGAAAGAGCGCGACGGTCTTGAGATTGATAACGTACAGCAGGCACTGGACCGTGCAGTGGCGGACGGAATCAAAACTCTGATCGTACAGCCAACTCATCTGATGAATGGACTGGAGTATACAGATTTGGTTAACGAACTGGCTGAGTACGAGAGCAGCTTTGACAAAATTGTGACCGGCGAGCCTCTGCTGACCAGCGACGATGATTTTGCCAATGTGATTACAGCTCTGACTGATGCTACCAAGGATTATGATGACGGAGAGACAGCAATCGTATTCATGGGACATGGAACAGAGGCAGAGTCTAACGCAGTATATGCTACTCTGCAAGAGAAGCTTACAGCAGCAGGATTTGAAAATTACTACATAGGAACTGTTGAGGCAGAACCTGCTTTAGATGATGTGGTTGCAGCATTAGGTGAGGCAGGAAAATACAAAAAGGTTGTATTACAGCCGTTGATGGTAGTGGCAGGTGACCATGCCAACAACGATATGGCAGGAGACGAAGAAGATTCCTGGAAAACTGTTCTGACAGGAGCAGGATATGAAGTAGACTGCCAGGTACACGGCCTTGGGGAAAATGAAGCAATCCGTTCTATTTATGTGGCTCATACACAGGCAGCCGCAGATAGTCTGGGTGAATAATTACAAAATAAAAACAGCTCCCGTCTGATAAGGCGGGGGCAGTTTTAGATAGTGGGAAAAAGTTATGATGAAGAAAATGGTATCTAATTTGGTTCATGAGTTGAGGGCAGGACTGCCCTCATGGTTGTTACTTGCAGTATTTCTTATGGGAATGATTGCTGCACCGGTTATCAGTCAGGCCGCCGAAACAGATTCAGAGGAAGAGATTTCCTATGATCAGGTAGCCTCTGATGGAGAGAAAACCACAGCACAGGAAGTGGGAGTGGAAGGAATGACTCCAATCCTTGGCAGTGATGTAAAAGATGGTGTATATGAGGTTGAAGTGGAATCCAGCTCCTCCATGTTTCAGATTGAGAAGGCAGAACTGACTGTCAGTGACAGCCGGATGACAGCCGCCCTTACGTTAGGTGGAACCGGATATTTAAAGCTTTATATGGGAACTGGTGTGGAGGCAGCAGCCGATGAGCGGGATTCCTATATTGGATATGAAGAAGATGCAGAAGGAAAGTATGTGTATACAATTCCAGTGGAAGCTTTGGATGAGCCTATTGACTGTGCGGCTTTCAGCAAGCGAAAAGAAAAGTGGTATGATCGTTCCCTTCTGTTTCGCGCAGACAGCCTTCCGGAAGGTGCCGTTTTGGTGGAATTACCAGATTATGAGGAACTGGAGCGAATCGCCAGAGAAAAGCGAATCGAAGCCATGAAGTCGGAAAAAGAGCAGAAAGAAGCTTCTTCGGAAGAAAGTCAGAAAACAGTTTCTGAAGAACCATCCATCATTGAGATGGAAGACGGAGAGTATGCCATCAACGTGGATTTAGAGGGCGGAAGTGGAAGAACCACGGTTACTTCTCCTGCAGGTTTGATTGTAAAAGATGGATATGCTTATGCCCGCATTGAGTGGAGCAGTTCCAACTATGATTATATGCTGGTGGGAGGAGAGAAATATTTGCCCATCAACGAAGAGGGATATTCCACGTTTGAGATTCCCATTGTCGTATTTGACGAGCCTATGGAGGTGGTGGGAGACACCACAGCCATGAGTACACCCCATGAAGTAGACTACACATTGACCTTTCACTCAGATTCTATTATGGACAAGGGACAGACTCCGCAGGCAGCTGCCCAGAGAGTGGTTTACATGGTGATTGCCATTGTTGCTGTGTGTGCCATTGTCTCGTACAGTAAGAAAAGAAGGAACGCCAGAAGATGATCAAACAGACAAAACACTCCAATTATAACTACAACTACGATAGAAGGAAAAAACTGACGATTCTATCCTTGTCTGCTATGCTGGTGCTCTCGGTTAGCGCCTGTGGTAATGCAGAGATACCGGAAAGTCCAGAAGACAATTTGGAAATCAGTGAGGCGTTGACTTACGATCACAGCATGGAGCTTCAGTATGCCCAGGAGTTTTCTGTGGATTATTATCAGAATGGTTATGCGTTGATTTCCATTTCGGATGACAGTCGTTTTCTGGTGGTGCCTGAAGGAAAAGAGATACCCAAAGATTTGAAAGAGGGTGTTGTGCCTTTGCAGCTGCCCATGGACAACATTTATCTGGTGGCATCGGCGACGATGGATATGTTTGTGTCTCTGGACGCGCTGGACAGTCTGCGGTTTTCAGGTTTGAAGGCAGATTCCTGGTATATAGATGAAGCAAGAGAAGCTATGGAGGCAGGAGATATTCTCTATGCAGGCAATTATTCTGCGCCGGATTATGAGCAGATTTTGGCAGAAAACTGTGGACTTGCCATTGAGAATACCATGATCTACCATACCCCTGAGGTAAAGGAACAGTTGGAGAAGTTTAATATTCCGGTGCTGGTGGATTATTCCAGTTACGAATCCAATCCTCTGGGAAGAACAGAGTGGGTAAAATTGTATGGTTTATTGGTGGAAAATGAAGAGGCGGCAGAAGCTGCCTTTGAGGAGCAGGCAGAAGCCTTTAACACCATCAGTGATGGTAAAAAGTCCGACAAGACCGTAGCATTTTTCTATATTACCACCAACGGTGAGGTGAATGTCCGCAAATCTTCAGATTATCTTCCGAAGATGATTGAACTGGCAGGCGGAAAGTATATTTTCGGAGATTTGGGCGAGGAGGACGATACGGCTTCTTCCACTGTGACCATGCAGATGGAAGAATTCTATGCCACTTCCAAGGATGCAGATTATATCATATACAACAGTACCATTGAAGGAGAACTGACTACTGTGGAGGATCTTCTTTCCAAGAGTGCGTTGTTAAAGAATTTTAAAGCTGTACAGGAGGGGAATGTTTTTTGCACAACGAAAAATCTGTACCAATCGTCCATGGAGCTTGGAACTATCATTTCTGATATCCACAAGATGATGACGGGAGAAGCAGATGACCTTACCTATATTTACAGGCTGGAGTGATAAGATGAAGAAGAATCGATATTGTATTGCATTTCTGATCTTGATTGTTTTGACGGGAGTGTTTCTGGCGCTCAATGTGTGTGCCGGAAGTGTCTCCATTCCCTTTACTGATGTGTTAAAGATTTTGGGCGGTCAGAAAGTTGACTCCACCTCTGCGGATATTGTGATGCAGATTCGATTTCCCAGAGCTCTGGCAGCTGCTATTTTGGGCGGCGGCCTGGCATTGTCCGGATATCTATTACAGACCTTTTTCCACAATCCCATTGCGGGACCATTTATCCTGGGTATTTCTTCGGGAGCCAAGCTGGTGGTGGCTTTGGTGATGGTATTGTTGCTGGGAAGCGCCATTCATATCAGTTCTATGGTGATGATCACAGCAGCCTTTGTAGGAGCTATGATCTCTATGGGATTTGTACTTTTGATGTCCCGATTGATGGATCAGATGTCCATGCTGATTGTCAGCGGTGTGATGATCGGATATATCTGTTCTGCCATCACAGATTTTATTGTGACTTTTGCGGACGATGCGGATATTGTAAATCTTCACAACTGGTCTAAGGGAAGCTTTTCCGGTATTACCTGGGAGAATGTCCGGGTGATGGCAGTTGTGATTTTTGCGGCGTCTTTCTGTGTATTTCTCATGTCCAAGCCTATCAGTGCTTATCAGATGGGAGAATCCTATGCCAGAAATATGGGATTGAATGTGCAGCTGTTCCGAGGTCTGCTGGTATTTTTCTCCAGTGTGCTGTCAGCCTGCGTCACTGCCTTTGCGGGACCGGTGTCCTTTGTGGGAATTGCAGTACCTCATCTGGTGAAGAATCTGTTTCAGACTTCCAAGCCTATTTTGATGATTCCTGCCAGTTTTTTGGGAGGGGCGGTGTTCTGCCTGTTCTGTGATTTGCTGGCAAGAGTGGTATTTGCACCTACGGAATTGAGTATCAGCACGGTGACAGCAGTGTTTGGCGCGCCAGTGGTGATTTTCATTATGATACACCGGAAGAAGGAAAAAGCAGAGTAAGGATGATGGATAGATGAAGGAAGAATTCTATTTTTATACAGAAGGGTTCACAGTGGGTTATCATGGAGTCCCACTGATTAAAAATATAGAGATTCGTCTGAAAAAGGGTGAGATTCTTACCCTGATTGGACCAAATGGCGCTGGCAAGACTACGATTTTAAAGAGTATCATCCGGCAGCTTGCGCCCATTGGCGGTGTGGTGTATCTGGACGGAAGTAATATGCATGAATTGTCCGGACGGGAATTGTCTAAAAAAATGTCTGTGGTACTGACAGAGCGGGTGCGCCCGGAGATGATGACCTGCAAGGATGTGGTGGCAACAGGACGTTATCCCTACACAGGAAAATTCGGTGTGCTTTCCAGGGATGACCACCGTATTGTCATGGAGTCCATGGAACTTGTTCACATTGCAGAACTGGCAGACCGGGATTTCTCCAAGACAAGTGACGGCCAAAAGCAGCGTGTTATGCTGGCAAGAGCCATTTGTCAGGAGCCGGATATGATTGTGCTGGATGAACCAACCTCATTTCTGGATATCAAGTACAAGCTGGAGTTTCTCTCCATCATCCAGAAAATGTCCAGATCCAAAAACCTGTCCGTAATAATGTCTCTCCATGAATTGGAGCTGGCAGAGCGGATTGCCGATAAGATTGTCTGTGTCAAAGGTGACAAAGTGGACCGCTTCGGCACTCCGGAAGAAATCTTCACTCCCGGCTACATTCCGAAGCTCTATCAGATGACCACAGGCTCCTATGATGAGCTTTCTGGAAATCTGGAGCTGGAGCCTGTAAAAGGGACACCAAAAGTCTTCGTTCTGGCAGGAGCCGGAACAGGTACTACTGTTTACCGAAGACTGCAACGGGAAGGAATTCCCTTTGCCACGGGAATTCTCTGGGAAAACGATCTGGACTACCCTTCTGCCAAAGCACTGGCATCAGAAATCATTAGCCTGAAACCCTTTCAACCGGTGGAAGATGCAGTGCTGGAGCATGCAAAAGAGCTGATCGATTTCTGTCAGCAGGTCATCTGTACAGTGGACGTCGGTATGTACAAAGATGCCAATCAAGGACTGCGAGAACTTTATGACTATGCCATGCAGAAGCATAATATGTAGAAGATAAAGGTTGATAACAAAAAAGGACAACAACAGCAAATACAAGGAGCAGTTGGCTTGAATAACTGCTCCTTTGTTGTTGCACAACAATGTAGGAATAATACTTCAGGCAAACAAAATTCTTCTGTTAAAAAATATTTGTCTTACAGGCAATTTAGAATCAACTCATAAACTTCCGGGAAAGATCGCTTCAGGGACATAGGCTTACCATTTCTGTCCAGAAAACAATGGCGGCTCAGGCCGCTGGTGCGAAGTTCTCCAGTGACTGCGTCAGTAATCTTATATTGAATGGTCATCTTAATTCCATTGAAATTTTCCAGAGAAGCTTCAATACGAACCGTATCTTCAAAATGTACCATAGAGTGATACTTGGCCTGGACTTCCAGTACCGGGCTGATGATTCCCATTTCCTCCATCTTTTTATAAGAACACCCGATTTCATCCAGAAACTCTACCCGGGATTCTTCAAACCAACGGATATAATTGGAATGGTGTACAATGCCCATCTGGTCTGTTTCATAATATTGTGCTTTGTGTAAACAGCTGCATGTCTTCATAGGATAACCTCCTGCTTTGTATGTCTCGGGATTTTGGTACCGGCGTAAAACACCTCACAGGACAGTGATGTATGAATAGCGGCCGGGTAACAATAATTTCCAAATAGAGTATATCACACCTTGCTTTTGCAGGTCTATACCTTTATAATAGAGGGAGATTTTTCGCGGCAGGAGAGGTTGCTGTGAAAAAATGTGTGTAAGAGGCTGCCGGTCACAAAGTGCACGGCAGCTACAAGAGATAAAGCTACCCTACGTTGGCGTACCATCGAAGGATGTGCCCCGAAGAGAAAGTATAAAAAAGAGGAATACAAATGGATTGCAGAACAGCTCAAAGTCTGATAAATTCTTATATCGACCGATCATTGACCATCGAACAGGTGGAGCAGTTTCTAAAGCATGTGGAGCACTGCCCTTCCTGTTATGATGAATTGGAGATTAATTTTATTGTCTATTATGCCCTTCAGAGGTTGGATGAGGACAATGGAAAAGAGGGAACCTTTGACATGCACCAGCTTCTTCAGGAAGATATCAAAAGAAGGAGAAGAAGAGTCCGGCACAGTCGGATCAAGGAAAGCTTTCTGGTGGCAATGATCATTTTGGCAGGTTTTCTGGTGGTATTGGAATTGCTGGAGACATTTGGAATCTTATTGATGTAAATGGTTGCGAGTAAAGGAGAATTATGAATAACAAATTATTGCTGATTGACGGACACAGTATTATGAGCAGGGCATTTTATGGCCTGCCGGATCTCACCAATTCGGAAGGGCTGCACACCAATGCAGTGTACGGTTTTCTGACCATTTTGTTTCGAACATTGGAAGAGGAGAGGGCAGAGTACCTCGCAGTAGCATTTGATCTGTCTGCTCCAACTTTCCGTCACAAGATGTACCAGGATTATAAAGGAACCAGAAAAGCTATGCCTCAGGAGTTGAGAGAACAGATTCCTGTGATGAAGGAAGTGCTCTTGGCCATGGGAATTCCCGTGGTGACAAAAGAAGGCTATGAGGCAGATGATATTCTGGGAACATTGGCAAGAGAAGGTGAGGCTAAGGGGATGGAAGTAACTGTTCTTTCCGGAGACCGCGATCTGCTTCAGCTTGCCACAGAGCATGTGAAAATTCGAATCCCCAAGACAAAGGGAGGTCAGACCACAGTAGAGGATTACCTGGCAGAGGATGTGAAAGCAGCCTATCAGGTGACTCCCAAGGAATTTATTGATGTGAAGGCGTTGATGGGAGATTCCTCTGATAACATTCCGGGAATTCCGGGAGTGGGAGAGAAGACTGCCACCAAGATTATTGCCCAGTACGGCTCCATCGAAAATGCCCATAAACATTTGGAAGAGATCAAGCCAAACAAGGCGAGGGAATCTTTGAGAGACCATTACGACATGGCGGTGATGAGCAAGGAACTTGCCACCATTGATACCCAGGCGCCGGAGGTGACTTTGGAGGAAAATGCTGCTCGAATCGGCAATCTTTATACTCAGGAAGCCTATGAATATTTCCGAAAACTGGAATTTAAAAATTTGCTTGGCCGTTTCGACTGCCAAAGCGAGAAAAATCAGGTGGAGGAAGCCTTCCAGACGATTCAGGACTTCGCCCAGGTGGAAGAGCTCTTTCAGGAAGCCGCTCAAAAGAGTTATGTGGGTGTGCAGCCATTGTTATTTGATGGAAAATTGCTGGGGGTGGCTCTTGCTGTCAGTGAAGAGCAGATATGCTATATGCCGGCAGAAGGATTTGTTACCGGAGATTATTTGCTTATTAAGCTGGAGGATTTGTCTGCCAATACAGAGATTGCATCATTGGACATTAAGGAGCTTCTGGATTATGTGAAGATTCCCACAGTAGAACATGCTTTTGACGCAGGTGTGGCGGCTTATCTTATGAATCCGCTGAAGTCTACTTACCTCTACGATGATCTGGCAAAGGAATATCTGAATCTGATGATTTCTTCTCAGAGTGAACTGCTGGGAAAATTGACTCTGGCAAAGGGAATGGAGGAAAAGCCAGAGGAAACCACCTCTATTCTCTGCTACATGGCATATGTGGCATATGCCGTGAAAGAGCCACTGATGAAAGCATTGGAGAAAGCTGGCATGACCACTGTATTTACAGATATAGAGATGCCTTTGATTTTTACCCTTCATAGTATGGAACAGTGGGGAATCCGGGCAGAAGCCCAGGAACTGAGGGATTATTCTGCTCAGCTTCAGGTTCGGATTGAACAACTGGAGAAGGAAATCTATGAGCAGGCGGGAGAAACCTTCAACATCAACTCTCCCAAGCAGTTGGGTGTGATTTTATTTGAAAAATTACAGATGAAAGGCGGCAAGAAGACCAAGACCGGATATTCCACCGCAGCGGACGTGCTGGATAAGCTGGCTCCGGACCATAAGATCGTGAGGGATATTCTGGAATATCGTCAGCTTGCCAAGTTAAAATCCACTTATGCAGACGGTCTGGTAAACTATATCGGAGAGGATGGAAGAATCCACTCTCACTTTAATCAGACCATCACGGCCACCGGAAGAATCAGCAGTACAGAGCCAAACCTTCAGAATATTCCCATCCGTATGGAGCTGGGAAGATTAATTCGTAAGGTCTTTGTACCGGAGAAGGGGTATATATTTCTGGATGCAGACTATTCCCAGATTGAGCTGCGTGTGCTGGCGCACATGTCGGGAGATGAGAATCTGATTCAGGCTTACCGGGAGGCCCAGGATATTCACCGCATGACTGCATCTCAGGTATTCCACATTCCTTTTGAGGAAGTAACAGATTTGCAGCGGCGAAATGCCAAGGCGGTGAATTTTGGAATTGTCTACGGCATCAGTTCATTTGGACTGAGCCAGGATCTTAGTATTACCAGGAAGGAAGCAGCAGCTTATATTCAGTCTTATTTTGAGACATATCCTAAGATTAAGACCTTCCTTGACAATCTGGTGGCTCAGGGCAAGGAGCAGGGGTATGTGGATACCATGTTTGGAAGAAGACGTCCCATTCCAGAACTGAAATCCAGCAATTTCATGCAGAGATCTTTCGGCGAGAGGGTTGCTATGAATTCTCCTATTCAGGGAACAGCGGCAGATATTATAAAGATTGCCATGAACCGGGTGCATCAGCGTTTGACCCAGGAACAGTTGAAATCCAGACTGATCCTGCAGGTTCACGATGAGCTTCTCATTGAAACACATGAGGAAGAGATTGAGCAGGTATCTAAAATTCTGGAGGAAGAGATGAAAGCGGCGGCCCATTTGGAAGTTTCTCTGGAGGTGGATATGCATACCGGAAAAAACTGGTATGAGGCGAAATAACGTGAGCAGATAGAGAGGAATGAATATGATTATTTTGGGAATCACAGGTGGTGTAGGCGCCGGAAAGAGCACAGTAATGAACCGTCTGAAAGAGACATATGGAGCTTATGCTCTTCAGGCGGATCAGGTGGGACATCTGTTGATGAAGAAGGGTAATGTCTGCTACCAGCCCATTTTTCGGCTGTTTGGAGAAAAGGTCTTGGATGAACAGGGAGAAATTGACCGCAGGAAAGTGGGAGCGATTGTGTTTTCCGACGCAGCGCTTTTACAGAAATTAAACCAGATTGTCCATCCGGAAGTGCGCGCTTATATTGAACAGACCATAGAAGAGAAGCGGCAGCAGGACTGCCCTCTCTTTGTATTGGAAGCGGCATTGCTTTTGGAAGAACATTATGATACAATTTGTGATGATTTATGGTATATTTATGTGAATGATGCTGTTAGAAGACAGCGATTAAAGTCTGATCGTGGTTATTCCGATGAGAAGATTACAAATATTTTGAATAATCAATTGAAGGATGAGGTTTTTCGCCAGAAATGCAAGTATGTGGTGGAGAACAATGGAGACCTGGAGCAGACTTATCAACAGATGGACAAAAGGATGAGAGAGTATGGAATTATGTAGTATTGCCAGCGGAAGCAGCGGCAATTGTATTTTTGTGGGCACAGACCGTGCCAGTGTGCTGGTAGATGCGGGAATCAGCGGAAAGCGGGTGGAGATGGGGCTTCGCTCCATTGATCGATGTGCTGCCGATATGGATGGAATTTTGATCACCCATGAGCATTCAGATCACATCAAAGGGCTTGGCGTTTTGGCGAGGCGGTATAAGCTCCCCATTTATGCCACAGCAGGAACCATTCGTGCTATGAGTACTATGTCGGGATTGGGGAAAATGCCGGATGGAATTTTTCATGAGATTCGGGCAGATGAGGATTTTCTGATTCAGGATATGACAGTAAAGCCCTTTACCATCGCTCACGATGCGGCGGAGCCAGTGGGGTATCGTTTCGAATGTGGAGATAAATCTGTGGGAATCGCCACAGACCTGGGACATTACGATGACTATACGGTAGAGCATCTGACCCGGTTGGATGCGTTACTTTTGGAAGCGAATCATGATGTACATATGCTTCAGGTGGGAGGCTACCCTTATTATCTGAAGCAACGTATTCTGGGAGACAGGGGGCATCTGTCCAACGAAAATGCAGGACGGCTGCTGTGCAGACTGCTCCATGACAATTTAAAAACAGTCCTTCTGGGTCATCTGAGTAAAGAAAATAATTATGAGAAGCTGGCTTATGAGACAGTCTGCTCTGAAGTGACATTGGGCGACAATCCCTATCAGTCCAAAGACTTTGAGAT
>CAMQZX010000046.1 GCA_947039785.1 uncultured Lachnospiraceae bacterium
TTCTTTGCTTAATATTATTTTTTACTCATTATTATTTCGTTGATAATACTATACGTCATATAATATTGTTTGTCAATAAATATTTCATAAAAAATACTATTTTCATTGCCACATGCTCAAAAGCAAAATATACAAGCCACTCAAAGTGTGCTCGGCGCAAAAAAAAGGAAGCCCTGATCTGATATGACCAAAACTTCCTTATTGTTCTACATGCTCTCTATGTTTCATCCGACAGCACGATTGCCTGTCCCAGTGAGAAGGAATAGATCACCTTTTCCTTCACTCTCTTTCCGGTAAGGCGCATCAAGGCATCGGCGTAATATGCAAGCTGCATATGATATTTCTCTGTCAATTCCTCCGGACGGGTCACCCGGTCAGTCTTATAGTCCACCAGAATAATTTCTTCCCCTTCCAGAAAATAAGCATCGATAATCCCCTGCACCAGCACTTGTTCCTCTTCTCCCCAGTTCTCATTTATGAAAGATGCTTTCTGGGCTACCACAAAGGGCTGCTCCCGGTACACCTGTCCTACAGCCTGGGCTTTTGCCATGCGCCGTCCCAGGCTGCTGCATGAAAATTGTAAAATGTCCTTCATCCAGATACAGGAGGCCGTTTTCTCTTCCATTTTTCCGGAAGACACCAACGCTTCGATCTGGCTTCGTATCTCTCCCAGGGAGGACGCCCTGGTCAGATCCAGACATTCCAGCAGTCTATGATAGGCAGTACCTCTGGCAGCTCCCACATATTCCTCTTGTTTATCCCGCATAAATGCCGGAACCAGCTCCTCCAGTTCCTCCTTGTACAATTCCAGACTGTCTTCCTCTTCCAACAAACTCTGCCGCTTCAACTCGGACACACTGACCTTCACTGGAATATCCTTTAAATGTTCACAGGAATATTCATAAGAAAATCTCCGCTCCAGCAGCTCTCGAAGCTCCTTATCATACACAACGCTGGTGTCCCACCGCTTAAGTGCTTCCCGGTCGATTTGCTGCTGAACCTGCTTCTTCACCTGAGAGGCAAGCAGCTCCAAAGGTGTCAGCACCCGAATGGCAATGGGGACCTGATTGGAGTTCGGGCCACCATCCGTCTCTTCCGTTATGCCAAAATTATAATAGATCCACTGAAATGCCGGATGTCTGGCAAGGGCAGGCAGTACCCAGCTTAAATATTTGTTGGCTTTCTCCAACGTTTTATAGGGAAGCTTTATCTGCTGACGTTTGCTGATTCGCTGACAGTCCATCACCACTTTTTCCAGACCGCCAATCGTTCCGGTAAGAATCAGTTTTTCCTTTGCCCTTGTCATGGCCACGTAAAGCACCCTCAATTCCTCTCCCAGGTTTTCTACCCTGGTCTGATGACGAATCACCTGCTTCATCACAGTGGGAAACTTGATTCTGTCATCTGGATAAATGCAATCCGCCCCGATTCCCAGATCCTGATGAATCACCAAGCTGGCATTTACATCCTGCTGATTAAACATTTTTCCCATCCCGGACACAAACACAATGGGAAATTCCAGCCCCTTGCTCTTATGAATACTCATAATCTGCACCACATCATCGTCACCGCCGGAAATGTTCACCTCTCCGAAATCCACGTCATATCGGCGCAAATGCCCGATATATCGAATAAAATTGAACAATCCCCGGTAGCTGGTCTGCTCAAACTCCATGGCCTTTTCCACCAGCATTCGAAGATTTGCCTCCCGCTGCTCTCCGGCAGGCATGGAAGCCGCATACAGTTGATATCCCGTCTCCTTTAACATCAGAAGAATCAGTTCATGGATAGGCGTATACGGCACCCGGCTTCTCAGCTTTTCATACTGTTCCCAGAACCTTTTCAGCTTTTCTTGCAGGTGTTCATCCGGACCTTCTTTCAGATAGATCTGAATACTGTCATAGAGAGTTCCCGTCTTATCATAAGCACGAATCTGTGCCATTTCCTCAGAGGAACACCCTCCGATTGGAGAATGTAAAACAGCTCCCAGAGGAATGTCCTGGCGGGGATTGTCCAGAATATGCAGGTAATTTAACACTGTTACCACTTCAAGGGCCAGAAAATATCCCGACTTGGAGGCACTGTAGGAGGGGATTCCCTGACTGGCAAGTACCTGGCCGAATACTTCTGCCCAACCGGACATGGTACGCAGCAAAATCACAATATCCCCGTATCTGACTGTCCGATACAGTCCTGTCTCCTTATCCAGCACCAGCTCCCGCCCCACCATATTTCGTATCCGTTCTGCCACAGCCAGTGCCTCAATCTCCTGGCTTGTCTGAAGGTTTTGTTCTTCCTCCAGACCTTCCCCATCCTGTTCCACCAGTATAAGTTCTGTGGTGGCAAAGTCTTTCTCGTTGCCCTCGGGGAAAGAAGCGCCGGGATAGAGTGCCGCCTCGTCATCATATTCCACCTTTCCAAGCTCTGCCCCCATAATCTGGTAGAAAATATAATTAACTCCTGCAAGAACTTCTGCCCTGCTTCGGAAATTTTTATGAAGGTCAATACGCTGGGTCTTACTGTCTTCGGTGGAATAGGAATGAAATTTCTCCATAAAAAGCTCCGGTCTTGCCAGACGGAAGCGATAGATGCTCTGCTTCACATCTCCCACCATAAAAATATTATATTTTCCTAAAGACTGACGGGAAACTGCCGTCAAAATGGTCTCCTGCACCAGATTACTGTCCTGATACTCATCGATAAAAATCTCCTCAAACCGCTCTGAAAAATCCTTTGCCGCCTGACTGTAGATCAGTTCGTCTCCCTTCTTCTGAACCAGAATTTCCAGAGCAAAATGCTCCATATCGGCAAAATCCACCAGATTTTTCTCCCTCTTTTTCAGACTGTAGGCATCACTGAAATCCAGAGCCAGATTGATCAGTGCACACACAGGCACACGACACCGCCGGACACTTTCCAGCACTTCCCAGGCAGGCATATAAAAGTAAGACTCCTGCAGGTCCTTCAGGATTTCCTTGATCTCATTGCGTCCCTCCTTCACCTGATTTCTGGTTCGGACAGAGACATTGGGATCCCGCTTTACAGAAAGCCTGGCAAATGTTATCCCGGCAAGCAGTTCCACATAGGAGTCAAAATCATCTGCCTGCTGCAGCTGCCGGATGATTCCCAAATCCTGCTCCAAAGCCTCCTGATACATATAAGGACCGTCCGCCTGACCACAGATCTGCAACAGATACTCCACCATTTCCTCACAGTCTCCCAGAATCTTTTGGGTCTCCTCCAGCAAAAATACCATCCAGGGAGTCTTCTTCAACTCCTCCACAGAAGCAATATCATAAGAAGATTTACACTCCATCAGCCACTCCTTAGGCCAGGGATAACTCATGGAATATTCAAACAGCTTCATTACCTGACTGCCGATATTCTCATCGTCCTTCCCGGTGGCATAGCATTCCACAAAATCCAGAAATTCAGGATCGCCTTTCTGATAGGCTTGCTCGATAACCTCTTTCATCACATCATTTTTCATCAAGCGCAGCTCACCCTCATCTCCAGTCCGATAGCCCGGGTCCAGATCAATCATGTGAAAATAGTTACGGATAATATAAGAACAAAAGCCATCGATGGTGTTAATCTGGGCATTGTGAATCAGGGTACTCTGCCTTTGAAGGTGCTCGTTATCCGGCTCCGCCTCCAGACGATTTTCAATGGCTGCCCGGATACGCTCCTTCATCTCCGCTGCCGCCGCTCTGGTAAAAGTTACAATCAGAAGGGAATCAATGTCCACCGGCTTTTTCTCATCAGTAATCATGGTGAGGATACGCTCCACCAGTACTGCCGTCTTACCGGAACCAGCCGCCGCACTGACCAAAATATTTCTGTCCCTCAGATCAATGACCTGCTGCTGCTCTTTTGTCCACATTACTGCCATTTTCTACGCCTCCTCTCCCCATTCATACAAATTTTTCCACACTTCCTCATCACTAAACTGCTTCAGCCTGCGATACTCAAAACCGGGAATCCGCCTGTCAAAGCCGCACACCGACTGGTAAGGGCAATACATACATCCATTTTTCCTGCCCAACTCGTAAGGAGCAATTTCTGCCTCTCCCTGCTCAATCTGCTCCTTGATGGTGTAAATCTTCTGACTTACAAAATTGCGGAGAAGGTCAAACTGTTCTCTGGAGGCCACCTTGGACCACCGGGAATAGCTGCCGTCTTTGTTGAAGGACACAGGAAGGCTCTCCATAGTAACATCCATTTTCTCAAGAACCTCCTTGTCTGCGGTCACCAGTCCGTTCATTTTCAGCATTTTCAAGATTCGGTGATGTACAGACTCTATGTCTTCTCTTGCTTTGGTACGAATCATAGGGTCCTGAATGTTATAGTAAAATACACCTGCCGGCTCCACTTCCTTATGGGGATGCTTGCGTCGTTCTGTCTCCAGAGCGCCATCCAGATACACCATAAGCTGAAGCTTCAGCCCATGATAAATGGCAAGCAGGTCAAAGGTGGTTCCTCCCGTCTTGTAGTCAATAACCTTTACATAAACCTTGTCACTTGTCTCGCACACATCCAGACGATCAATCCGTCCGCCGCCTATGGACACTTCAAAGCCTTCTGGGGCAAATTCTCCGTTTTGCAGATGGCACTGCAGCGCCCAGACAGTCCGATTCAAAATTCGTTTGATCCGCTGAATCATATATGCGTTTCGGGCAGAGCTGTGGAGAATGGTGTTGCCGTAGTCATCCACCACGCTGTCAATACATTCCTCCACAAGAGCTTCCCTCTCTTCTTCAGTTAAATTCTTCCAATCAAGACCTTTGTCCTTTAGTTTTCCCGAAAAGTATTCCAAAGCATTGTGCATCACATTTCCAAGATCCATGGGTGTAAATTCATACTCCGCCCGCTGAGTCAGAGCAAGACCGTATTGGAGAAAATGAGCGAAGGCACAGACTGCAAATTTCTCCAGTCTGGTGGCACTATGCACGGACACTTCACCGTATAAAGCTTTTGCCACGCTGGCACTGATTTTATCCACAGGCTTGTGATAAAAGGCCGCATCTGTCAGCATCTGCAAAAATTCCTCATATTCCGGTTGGGCAGCAAACCAGTTGTAAAGCTCCTTCCAGCAGTCATCTGGCTCCTCTCGTGTGATAGCTCTCATGCCTGCCACCAGACGGTCCAGACTGTCCTGGGGACGCTCAAACTGCCGCACATCTCCCTGCTTTATCACAATGTCACAGACAGAAATACAAGGAAATGTCTGCCTCATAATACCAATCAGATAGGCCGGGCCAAGAGCCTCCCCCTTGGCGTTTGCCATGCTGTAAGACAGACAGAGCCTGTGGCTTGGCTTGGTCAGGTTCAGATACAGATAGAATCTCTGCCTATACATGGCTTCCCTCGGCGTAGGTGCCAGACTGATGCCCTGATTTGAGAAAAACTCCCGATCCGGCTCTGAGAGGATTCCTCCGGTTTTGCTGCTTTTGGGGATAATGCCGTCGTTGACTCCCACAAAAAACAATGCCTTAATATCCTTTAATCGAGTTCGCTCCATATCTCCCACCAGCACCTGATCAGTACTGGGCGGAATAATGCCCACTGTGGCTTCAGAAAGGCCGGCTTCCATAAGCTGAACGAATTCACGCTGAGTAATTTTTTCCGCCCCTAAAATCTCCACCAGCTTATCCAGCAGATTGATCACAATGCCGTAAATCTGGGCATATTCTTTCTCCATAGCCGCATCGCCCCTTAGGGCAAATTGCTGTTTTTGATGCTCCAATTTCTGCTGAATATTTTCCTGAACGATATAGCCGTACAACGCTTTTGCATCGTCAAGCACGGTGTTGCCGCGTTTCTTAAAATGATCTGCGAAGACGGAAAGGCCGGACATGACTTTCTTTCGGATTTCATTAATTTCCAGAATCTCCTCTTCCTTCATGCCCCGGTACACTCGCACCCAGGTCTCATTCCACCGTCCCCAGCCCCGGATTCCAAGAGCAATCACGTAATTCTCCAGACGGTCAATTTCCTCACTGGTAAGGTCTGTCAGGCCGCAACGCAGATGACGGAAAACACTCTCATAAGAGAAATTCTGCACCATCACATCCAACCCGGAGCGGATAAACTCCACAAAAGGATTCATAAGCACCGAATGCTTTCGATCCAGGAAGTAAGGAATTCCCGCCCCATCAAATACCTGCTGGGCATAGTTTCCATAAGCCTCCAGGTCTCCGGTGATCACTGCGATATCCCCGTAACGATACCCTTCTTTTCGAATCAGCCTGGCAATCTGTCTTGCCACCTCTGTCATTTCCTTTAACGGATTGGCAGCGGCAAACAACGCGATCTGGTCTGTGTCCCTTCGAAATCTCTCCACTCCGTAGCGAAACAGGACTTTTTCCAGATGGTCCAGCGCTGGACTTTCCGAAAATCTCCACTTGGGCGATTTGCTCACTCGATGGGGTTCCTCCATTCTGGTCTTTGTTTTGCCTGCCAGCTCCCTCACTGCCCGGATCATCTGCTTACTCATGGCAAACAGTTCAAAGGGCTTACACCGGGCAAAAGGTTCCTCTTCTTCGCCTAAAGTCACAGTAATATAAATCTGAGGACACAGCGCCATCATCTGTTCCAGTACCTTGTACTGAATGGGAGTAAATCCTGTAAATCCGTCGAAGACCACCGTACTTTGAGGAATCTGCTTCGACAGGCTTAACTTCTGGCACAGCACATCCAAAATCTCCTCCGCAGTCAGAAAACGATCGGAGAGATATTTGCGGAACTCTTCATAGAGTATCTGAACATCCTTCATTTTCTGGTGAAGGAGAGTCTTGTCACTGGAGCTTGCAAGCATTTCTTCCATCTGCTCAGCACCAACGTCGTACTGCATCAGCTCAGAGATTAAAGACTTCATTTCCTGAATATATCCAGGCTTGCTCATCTGATTTCCCAGGTATTTTAATTTCTTACGGTTCATCTGAACCACTTTTTCCAGCACCAGCGTCTTTCCTGTCTCTTCCAGAAGCTGTCTGGAATCGCCGCCCACCTCCTCGAAAATCCGATAAGCCAGACGCTGAAAGCTCAGCACATCAATATTTAAGATTCCACCTCCTGGATGGGTCTGCACCAGCGCCTTTTGAGTCTGCATAGTAAACTGCTCCGGCACAATCACCAGATAATTTCTCTCCGGGTGGGCCATGGCTTCTTCCACCACTTTATGATAAATATAATGGGACTTTCCCGCTCCGGAACTTCCCAGAATCAATTGTACTGCCATGAAAATCCTCCATAATTTCTAATTTCACTAAGTATACCATAGCCGCAAGTGCTACAATGCTTCGTTAAATGTACAGCAGTTTTCTGCGGTTTGGCAGAAACTTCTCATGCACAGATATTATGTCTGTCGACATTATATCATAGCCCCTCCGGATTTAAAATGCATATTTCCCCGCTCCTACTAATAGGATATAGAAAGAAAGACAGGAGGCGTGACCATGAGTGGGAAAACCAAAATTGTAGTGTTACACATGAAAGAAGTGGTATATACCATACTGTTCCTGATTCTCGCCATTTTGCTGGCGGTGATCTTATTTTTTATGTTTGGCTCGAAGAAGGACGAGGGTGCCTCTTCCCCTTCGGCCTCCATCTATCAACCCGGGGTCTACACCTCTTCCATCAGCTTAAATGACAACTCGTTTGATGTGGAAGTAACCGTTGACTCCAACCGGATTAAGGCCATCCGCATGGTCAACTTAAGTGAAAGCACCACAGCCATGTTCCCCCTGATGGAGCCGACACTGGACACTCTGGCGTCCCAGATTTACATCACCCAGTCCGTGGATAACATCTCTTACTCCGAAAACAACAAATATACCTCACTTCTGCTTCTCAACGCCATCTCCGATGCCGTGGGAAAAGCCACGATTAATTAACCGCTGTTCATGAAAAAGAGCTGTCCAAAAGCAACGTTCGAAAGCCAATCCTGTCATCGTTTTCCATGACAGGACATTGGCTTTTATTCTGCTTTTGAACAGCTTTTATACAATTTTATGGTGTCTTAAACTTCTTTGAACGGCATAAAGCTTCTGTCTCAGACAATGCCTGGGGACAATTACAGTTCTTCAAGCTCTCTCATCCACAATGTCACACAGGCATCACTTGGCATACGAAGATCTCCTCTCGGGGAAACTGCCACGCTGCCCACCTTTGGACCATCAGGCAGACAGGAACGTTTAAACTGCTGCATGAAAAATCTCCGATAAAAGGTCTTGAGCCATTTTAAGATGGTCTCATCGTCGTACTCTCCTGCAAAAGCATTCCGGGCCATGCGATAAATCTTCTTAGGTGGTAAAGTCCAACGCAGCATATAGTACAGGAAGAAGTCATGAAGCTCATAAGGTCCAACCAGATCTTCTGTCTTCTGAGAAATCACTCCATCCTTCGGCGGCAAAAGCTCCGGACTTACCGGGGTATCCAGGATATCCAGAAGTACGTGACTCAGTTCCTCATCGCCACAGGTATCTGCGTAATAATTTACCAGATGGCGAACTAAGGTCTTTGGTACGGAACAGTTAACCGCATACATGGACATGTGATCTCCATTATAGGTGGCCCAACCCAGAGCCAGCTCTGACAGATCGCCGGTTCCGATGACGATACCTCCAGACTGATTGGCAATGTCCATCAGAATCTGGGTACGTTCTCTCGCCTGAGAGTTTTCGTAAGTCACATCGTGTTTCTCAGGATCATGTCCGATGTCCCGGAAATGAATGTTTACCGCTTCTTTGATGTTTACTTCAATCAAAGTGGCCCCCAGACTTCTGCTCAAGGTACAGGCATTCTGGTAAGTTCGGTCAGTGGTTCCAAAGCACGGCATGGTCACTGCCGTAATCTTCTCTCTGGGAATTCCCAGCATATCAAAAGCACGAACCGTCACCAGCAGTGCCAGTGTGGAATCCAGGCCGCCGGAAAGTCCTACCACAGCACTCTGTCCGTGAATGTGTGCCAGACGTGTCTTTAAGCCCATGGCCTGAATATTTAAAATCTCATCACAGCGTCTGTCCCTGTCTTCTTTGTTGCTGGGAACGAAAGGTCTTGCCGGGAATCTTCTGGTCAGCTCAGTCTCTGCTGGCTGAAGGTGGAACTCTGCCTCACTGTAATAAGGTCTCTGATCCAGTTCATCTCCCGCAAACAGATAAGTAGTCATTCTTCTTCTCTCATTTGCCATCCGATGAATGTCCAACTCTGCGTAAATAGTCTCATTGATAAAACGTCTGCTCTCAGAAAGGATGACACCGTTCTCCGCAATCAGGTTATGACTTCCGTAAACCACATCCTGAGTGGACTCTCCCTCTCCCGCAGAAGCATAAATATAACCACAGAGCAGGCGGGCAGACTGGTTGCCAATAAGGCTCCGTCGATAAGAATCCTTCCCTACCAGCTCATCACTGGCTGACAAATTCACAATCAAAGTAGCTCCATTGTATGCATGCTGCACACTGGGAGGATTTGGCGCCCACAGGTCTTCACAGATTTCCACTGCAATTTTAAGCTTGGGCATCTGCGGGCAGATAAACTGCAGATTAGGGGAGATCATCACTTCACAATTGAGAAGCATCTCATCCTCCGACTCCGGTTTCAGGCGGACCATTCCATCCACATCCTTTCCGGAAGTGAAGTATCTCGCCTCATAGAATTCATTGTAGTTGGGAATGTGAATTTTAGGAACCACTCCCACAATCTCGCCACGGTTTAACGCAGCCGCCACGTTATAAAGCTTTCCCTTATATTCCAGAGGAAGACCCACAAAAACAATGGCATCCACATCTTGTGTCTCCTCTGCAATCCTAAGAAGCTGCTTTTGAGCCTCCTTAAGCAGATTTTCCTGCCAGAATAAATCTCCGCAGGTATAAGCCGTGATACACAGCTCCGGAAATACAATCACTTTGGCTCCCTGTCCGCTTATTTCCCGGGTCAGGCGAATAATCTCTGATGCGTTGTGCTCACAGTCAGCCACCTTCACATGGGGGGTTGCCGCTGCCACTTTCACAAATCCCTGTTCCATAATTTCCTCCATTTTCACACATTTTATTATTTATCTTCTGCATTTTTTCAAAATATCTTTTAATTCTTCCACTGTGAAGGTATAGTGACTGTTGCAGAAATGGCAATTTAACTCTACCTGCTTACCCTCACGGATCATATCCTTAATCTCCTCTTTGCCGATACTGATCAATGCCTTTTCCACACGGGCTTTGTCACAGTTACAGTAAAATTCCACCGGCTGGGTATCGTTGATCTCCAATCCCAGATTTCCCAGCAGTCTCTCCAGCAGATCCTCCGGAGCCATACCTTCATCCAGCATAGCAGTCACCGAAGTAATTTCCTGTAAATTGCTCTCCAGCCTGGCAATCACTTCTTCTTCGGCGAAAGGCATCAACTGAATAATCCAGCCTCCTGCCTGCCGCACCGTATTGTCCCGGTTCATCAAAACACCCAGACCGACGGTGGATGGTACCTGTTCACTGGCAGCAAAATAGTAAGTCAAATCGTCTCCGATTTCGCCTGTCTTTAACTCGGTCTGTCCCATGTAAGGCTCCTTTAATCCCATATCCTTAATGACATTCAAAAATCCTATTCCCACGGCTCCTCCCACGTCCAGTTTACCATTTGCATTGGGTGGCAGCATTACGGTGGGGTCTCCCACGTAGCCTTTCACACGTCCCTGAGAATCTGCAGTTACTGTCAAACCCTTTAAGGGACCGCCCGCGTGAATCTGAAGGGTGAGCATGTCCTTTTCTCCCTTCATCATAGCTCCCATCATGGCTCCTGCCGTCAAAAGACGTCCCAGAGCAGCCGTTGCCACCGGGCTTGTATTGTGCGCAGCTCTGGCTGCTTCTACAGTCTCCTTCGATGTGATGGCGAAGGCACGAATCTGGCTGTTGGCCGCAGTCGCTCTGACTATATAATCTCCCATATCTATCTTATATCCTCCTTTTTATCCACATAATTTGTATTCCATCATTCTGTTTATCTACATCTGTTGCTTCCCCTTTTCCCTGGCAATGACATAGATTCTCTCACTGTCTTCTTTTGGGGCTTCATAAGTGAAGGCATCGTAGGCAGTGACAAATTCCATGCCGGCCTGCACCAGTAAATTCTGAATCGTCTCCAGAGTATATGCCTGCTGATAGTGAATCTCCTCATATTTGCGGTATAATCCCTCCCCCTCCGGGATGAACAGTGTCAGCTCATAGACATTCAGCCCTGTATCCGAATCATATTCATTCTCCCAGATAAAGCTTCCTTCCTCCCGGTTCTCCGCGATAGTATTGTCACCCAGGAGATTCTCATATTTATAAACCGTGTTTAAGTCGAAAATGAATACGCCGTGGGGATCCAGGTAATTGTTCACCAGACGAAATACTTCCAGCAAATCTTCTTCCTCTGTCACATAATTTATGGAATCGCAGACGCTTACCACCGCCCGCACCGTTCCGTACAGCTCAAACTCCCGCATATCCTGCAGCAAATACAAAATGTCATAACCGGAAGCAGCCTTCTTCTCCATTGCCTTTTGCAGCATCAAAGATGCATTGTCTATTCCAATCATATCATAGCCCTGCCCCGCCAGAAGCTCCGTCATACTACCCGTTCCGCAGCCCAGCTCCAAAACAAGACCGTCTTCCACTCCATATTCTCTCAAAAGTCCTGTCAAATATGTACACCACTCCTCGTAGGGAATATTGTCCATGAACATATCATATACCCTGGAAAAATCGCTGTATGCTTCCATATCAAACCTCTCAACTTCTTTTCTAATTGTCAAAGCTACGCTAATTATACTATTGTGACCCAAAAATGTACAGAAAATGTAGAAAAAACCAATCATTTCTTTCCGCAAGATGTATTGACAATATATACCATATGCTATAGTATACTCTATACACGGCGAAACAGAAATTTTACCCGGATGATGATTACATTTGATCATCATCCGTTATTTTGCTACACAAAGTTCTGATTTGGCTTTACATACATTTGAGGAGGAAAGAAATGGAACATACAGTTCAAAAGGAAAACAAGATGGGTGTGATGCCCATCCCCAAATTACTGTTTAGCATGTCATTGCCTATCGTCATCTCCATGCTGATTCAGGCCATGTATAATATTGTAGACAGTATTTTCGTATCTCGTATCAATGAAAATGCACTTACTGCCGTCTCTCTGGTTTTCCCGGTACAGAATCTGATGATTGCCGTGGCAATCGGAACCGCTGTAGGTGTCAACGCCCTTCTCTCCAGGAACCTGGGCGAAAAGAATTTTGATGGTGCCAACAGTGCAGCCCGTAATGGACTATTCCTATCGGCAATCAGCTATATCGCAGTTGCCCTTCTGGGAAGTTCTCTGGCTCACACATTCATGAACGTTCAGACAAGCGACGCTCAAATTGTGGAATATGGTACCACTTATATGCGGATTGTCTGTGCCTGCAGCTTCGGATGCTTCATGCAAATCATGTTGGAGCGGCTTTTACAGTCCACCGGACGAACCTTCCAGACTATGATCACCCAGAGTACCGGTGCTATCATCAACATCATCATGGATCCCATTCTCATCTTTGGACTTTTCGGATTTCCAAAGCTGGGAGTAGCAGGTGCAGGTATCGCCACCATTTTTGGGCAGATTGTAGCCATGATCCTGGCTCTGTTCTTAAATATAAAGGTAAACAGAGAAATTAATATCAGTTTCCGGAAATTCCGCCCTAATCCTAAGACTATCAGGCAGATTTATGCCGTGGGTGTTCCGTCCATCGTCATGCAGTCCATCGGCTCTGTGATGACCTTTGGTTTTAACAAAATCCTGCTGATGTTCACCCCTACAGCTACGGCAGTCTTTGGCGTGTATTTCAAACTGAACAGCTTCATTTTTATGCCGGTGTTTGGACTCAACAACGGCATGGTACCCATTATTGCCTACAACTACGGTGCCCGCCGTAAGGATCGTATCCTGCAGACCATCAAACTCAGCGTGATTGCTGCAGTCTGTATGATGCTCATTGGACTGGCTCTGTTTGTATTTATGCCGGGAACACTTCTGGGATTTTTTAACGCTTCCGAAGACATGCTTGCCATCGGAATCCCTGCCCTCAGAATCATCTGTCTCAGCTTTTTGTTTGCCGGATACTGTATCATCATCGGATCTGTATTCCAGGCGTTGGGAAATGGTATTTACAGTTTAATTGTATCTCTGGCAAGACAGATTTTTGCCATTCTTCCTTCCGCTTACATCCTGGCGAAGCTGTTTGGATTGGACGCTGTCTGGTGGTCTTTCCCTATTTCGGAGCTGGTATCACTGACCTTAACTACCATTTTATTTCGGAAAATCTATATGGAGAAAATTTCCAAACTATAAAAAACGACAATTTTCCCCAAAACATTGGCTTTTTGGCTTATCCTTTTCTTGTTTTCCGTCTCCAGTGGTGATATAATCTCTCAGTATAAAAAAATCGGGGGAATGTAAGATGGGTATTAAAATTCCAATTGAAACCTCTGCAAGACATATGCATATCAGTCAACAGGATTTTGAGATTTTATTTGGCGAGGGCGCCACTCCCACCTTCAAAAAGGAGTTAAGCCAGCCTGGTCAGTATGTCTGTGAAGAGAGAATCACTGTAGTGGGACCGAAAGGCGAATTTCAAAATATGGCCCTTTTGGGACCCACACGTTCTGAAACTCAGGTGGAGATTTCTCTGACTGATGCCAGAAAGCTGGGGATTCCAAGCTTTATCCGACAGTCCGGTGACATTGAAGGCACACCAGGTTGTACGCTGATCGGCCCCAAGGGATCACTGGAAATCGAGAAAGGCGTCATTGTAGCCAAACGTCACATTCATATGACGCCAAGCGATGCCATCCGGCTTCACGTAAAGGACAACGAATCTGTCTTTGTACTGACTCAAAGCTATGAACGGGCGCTGATTTACGCAGATGTCATTGTCCGTGTTCATCCGGACTTCCGCCTTTCCATGCATGTGGATACCGATGAAGCCAATGCCTTCGCCGGAGATGATTTTCCTTACGGTGTGATCGTCAAGCTGTTTGAGGGCGATAACTACAATGTAAACATGTGGGTGGAAGAAGTTTTGCAGGGAATTAACAGATAACAGAAGCACACATAATGTTATCATAACTGCCACGGGACTGCCTTTGTAAGGCAGTCCCGTGGCGCACACAAATTAAGAGACAAGCAGGAGGATTATTCCCCGCGCTTGTCTCTTAATTTTTTCTGACGTGCCTCCACATCAGGATCTCTTCTCAATTTTCCGTACTGGAATTTAATCCCCAGTGCTGCAATCACTGCACCAGCTGCGATGGCTAGAAAGGCATTTTCCACCTTGAAAATCATCAGCAGCATTCTGGCACAGACCAGACCGCCGCAGATTCCTGTCACCCAGGTCACCACCAGATCTTCATACTCAAAGGATGCGATTCCTGCCACGATTCCCAGAGCCACAAATCCCATGTGCACACCCATAGATGCCACTGGAAACAGCAGCTCAAAGGTGAGAAAGACGATACCGCCGCACAGCACAACCAGACCCAGACGATAAATCAGATTGGCAAGCATTGCCACTGCCATTCCACAGACCACCGCCGCAAGAAAAATCTTATTTCTGTCGTCAAACATCTTCAGGGCAAAACCTCCGCCCACTAAAGCCCCCACAGCAAGACCGATCAGACTCATCCACAGGCGCATCATCTGATATCCCCAGAAGCAATTAAGAATGGCAAACACTATGGCCGCCACCATCACTCCTGTCATAATCATATTCCAGTTACTTTCTATGGAATCCCAATAACCCATATACATGAGCTTTTCCCGAAATTGCTCTATCTTTCCAAGATACTGATCCATACTAATTCCTCTCCTTCTGTCCCATACATATAACTGTTGTTGGTACAAATTTAAGGATTATTATAGCACATTTTCGCCAGTAATCAAGAAATCATTTATTTCATCAGTCTGCAGATGATATCAGCACAGACCTCCAGACCCAGCTTTGAGCTGTCAAGTACCAAATGATAATTAGAACTGTCGCTCCAGTTGAGGCTGGTATTCGCTCCGTAAAAATTACCCCGTCTTCTGTCGTATTTGCGAAGAATGTTATCTACCTTTGCCGGCTCTATACAATAAGCTTCCACTGCACGCTTTCTGCGGTAGTCCACATCTGCGTGAATAAATACGTTTAACACGTTCTTACGCTCTCTCAGCGCCCATCCGGCACAGCGTCCGACCACCACACAGGGACTTTGATAAGCCAGATCCTGAATAACCTGCTCCTCCACCAGATACAGCTTGCTTTCCTCGGAAAGTCCGTCCTTCTCTCCCATGGCAACTTTGGCTGCCATACTGATGGAATACAGGAAGCTGTTGGTGGCAGTCTCCTCCAGACTCTCCAGCTCAGAGGGAATCGTGTTCATTTTTTTGGCTGCAATTTCCAGCACTTCCCTTCCATAGCAGGGAATCTGAAGCCTCTCCGCTACCTTCTGCCCGATCTCATTTCCGCCGGACGCATATTCTCTCTCAATGGTTACGATTTGATACTTCACTTATACCGCCTCCGCTTTTTCAAACTGGCTGTTGTACAGATCTGCATAGAATCCGCCCGCAGCCATTAATTCCTCATGGTTACCTTGTTCAATAATGTCACCATCCTTCATGACCAGAATCAAATCAGCGTCACGGATAGTGGAAAGTCTGTGGGCTATGACAAAGCTGGTTCTGCCTTTCATCAGATTATCCATGGCCTTCTGAATCCGCACCTCAGTTCGGGTATCCACGGAAGAAGTTGCCTCATCCAGAATCAATATCTTATTATCTGCCAGAATAGCTCTGGCAATGGTCAGAAGCTGCTTCTGTCCCTGTGAGATATTGCTGGTCTCTTCGTTGAGCACCATCTGATAACCACCAGGCTGCTGCATGATAAACTTATGGACATGGGCAGCCTTTGCCGCCGCAATAACCTCCTCATCAGTGGCATCCAGGCGGCCATAGCGTATGTTCTCCATAATGGTTCCGGAAAACAGCCAGGTATCCTGAAGCACCATACCGAACATCTTGCGAAGCTCACTTCTGTTAAAATCCCGCACGTTATGCCCATCTACTTTAATGGCACCGCCGTTCACGTCATAGAAACGCATGAGAAGCTTCACCATAGTAGTCTTTCCTGCACCAGTGGGGCCTACAATGGCAACCTTCTGGCCATCCTTAATATCAGCGGAAAAATCATTGACAATAATTTTCTGCGGATTGTAACCGAATCTTACATTCTCAAACTGTACACTTCCATCCAGTCCCTGGATATCCACTGCATGTTCCACTATCTGGTCTTCCTCTTCTTCCTCCAAAAATTCAAAGACACGCTCAGAAGCTGCTGCTGTGGACTGTAACAGGTTTGTCACCTGGGCAATTTGCTGAATCGGGTGAGTAAATTTGCGGATATACTGGAAGAAAGACTGAATGTCGCCTACTTCAATGGCATTTTTAATCACCAGAACGCCTCCCAGAATTGCCACCATCACATAACCCAGATTTCCGATAAACTGCATCACCGGCATCATAATTCCCGATAAAAACTGAGACTTCCATGCAGTATTATACAACTTTTTGTTGGTAACTTCAAACTCCTTCACCACATCTTCTTCTTTGTTGAACACTTTCACCACATTGTGACCACCGTAAACCTCCTCAATCTGTCCATTGACCTCACCCAGATACTTTTGCTGTCCCTGGAAATACTTCTGGGAGCGCTTCATGACCATACCAATGATTCCGAAAGAAATGGGGAGAATCACCAGGGCAGCCAATGTCATCCATACATTGATGCTAAACATCATAATCAACACCCCCACCAGAGTAGTTACAGAAGTAATCAACTGGGTCAGACTCTGATTTAAACTGGTCTGCAGCGTATCCACATCATTGGTCACACGGGAGAGGATTTCACCGTTGCTTCTACTCTCAAAATAATCCAGCGGCAGACGGTTAATCTTTTTCGAAATATCCTTTCTCAGATTATAAGTCACATCGTTGGAGATACCTGTCATGACAAATCCCTGAATAAAGGAAAATACTGCACTGCAAAGGTACAATCCCAACACCCACATAAGAATCTGAGTAATCCTTCCAAAGTCAATGCCCCCTGTGCCGCCAATCTTTGCCACCAGTCCGTTAAACAATTCTGTTGTGGCCTTACCTAAAATCTTCGGTCCCACAATGTCAAAGACTGTTCCTGCCACTGCGAAGACAAACATTAACAGAAAACGAAATTTATACCGCCCCATATAATTGAAGATCTTCTTCATACTGCCGTTAAAATCCTTGGCCTTCTCCCCGGGCATCATACCTCGGCCATGACCTTTTCCTGGTCTTCTCACTTCACTCATCCTGCTAATTCCTCCTCTGACAACTGAGATGTGGCAATCTGGCGGTATACCTCACAGTTCTGTAACAGCTCCTGATGAGTTCCCTTGCCTACCATCTTACCTTCATCCAATACAATGATCTGATCTGCATGAAGAATGGTGCTGATTCGCTGTGCCACAATCAACGTGGTAGTCTCTGCTGTAGCGTCCTTTAACGCCCGTCGAAGGGCCACATCAGTCTTGTAATCCAACGCAGAAAAGCTGTCGTCAAAAATAAGAATTTCCGGCTTTTTGGCGATGGCCCTTGCAATGGAAAGGCGCTGCTTTTGTCCGCCGGATACATTGGTTCCGCCCTGGGCAATGGGTGAATCATATTGCTCATCCTTTGCCTCGATAAAGTCTGTGGACTGGGCAATGGCTGCTGCCAACCGCACTTCTTCGTCAGAGGCATCGTCACAGCCATAGCGGATGTTGGATGCAATGGTACCAGAAAAGAGAATTCCCTTCTGAGGTACGTATCCAAGACAATCTCTCAGGTCCTTCTGACTCATGTCACGCACATCTACGCCATCTACCCGCACAGCCCCCTCTGTCACATCGTAAAACCTTGGAATCAGATTAATCAGAGTACTCTTGCCACTTCCGGTACTTCCGATAAATGCCACCGTCTGACCTCTCTCGGCCTTAAAGTGAATATCCTCCAACACTTTCTCCTCCGCATCAGGATATGCAAAGGATACATGGTCAAATTCTACCGTTCCCCGCTCTGCCTTCTTTGGAAGCTCAGGGTTCGCCGGATCGTTTATGGAAGACTGGGTACTTAACACTTCATATACTCGCTTGGCTGCCACATTGGCTCTCGGAATCATGACGGACATCATAGTCAGCATTAAAAAGGACATAATGATCTGCATGGAATACTGGATAAATGCCATCATATCGCCAACCTGCATAGTGCCTGCATCTACCGCATAGGAACCGTTGTATACTATCAAAATAGACACTCCATTCATAATCAGCATCATAACAGGCATCATAAAAGTCATACAACGATTGACAAAAAGATTGGTTTTTGTCAGATTCTGATTTGCAGCTTCAAAACGCTCTTCTTCATGCTTCTCTGTACTGAACGCTCTGGTTACCATAATCCCAGTTAAAATCTCTCTGGTTACCAGATTCAGCCGGTCAATCAGTTTCTGCAGCATAGTAAATTTTGGCATTGCTGTCTTAAACAGAACTGCCACCACCATCAGAATCAAAATCACAGCCAGAGCAATAATCCAGCTCATGGATACATCGGTCTGTACCACCTTCATAACACCGCCAATTCCCAAAATGGGAGAATACAGCACCATACGAAATCCCATTGCGAGAAGCATCTGAATCTGCTGAATATCATTGGTACTTCTCGTAATCAGAGAAGCTGTAGAAAAATGATTGAACTCTCCACTGGTGAAGCTGATAACTTTTCGATAGACATCATTTCTCAGATCATGGGCAACCTTGGCTGCCACACGTGCTGACAAAAAGGTGACGGAAATGGCTGCCATCATGACCAATAATGCCAAAAGTATCATCTTTCCTCCAGTGGCCAGAATATAATTGGTCTGCATCTGATCCAGATTCCTACCCATTGCCTTGTATTCCTGCTTCACAAAGGCAATGGCTGACTGAGTCAATATCGTTTCCGGCATGTTCTCAATCTGACCGCTCGCCTGCTCCAGCATTAAAAGCCTTGTCTCCTCCGGCATCTGTTTCATAGCATCCAGAATAGATACGCCCTTAGGAAGCTGCATCTGTTTTACCATGGCTTTCGTCTCTTCATTTTCCTGAGAAAGATTTAACAGAAGCATTTCAGCCTTACTCATTACAACATTAAGCTTTTCTCTTTCCTCTTCCGTTATATTTTGCTTCAGAAGGCAGGAATCTTCGTTTTGTATATAAGATGCCTCCAAAAGCCACTGTTCCTCTTGATTCATAAACAATTGTAAATTTTCCATTGTCTCACTGCGCATTTCTTTCGGCACACCGTCTTCAATACCATTCTGCTGGATTCCCACATTGACGATCCGTGATGTATAATCCGGCAAAGACAAATCGCAATATGCCTGCAAAAATAACAGCATGATAATCAATACCACATATCCTACTGAACTTTTCAGATATTTTGCCAGTTTTGTCATGTTTCCCTCCATTCTGTGTCATACACTACTTTAATCTGAACCACTCTTCCTTATTTTTCTTCTCATCTTCCTCTGTGATAGCTATATTCTCTATCATCTGTTGAAAAAAGCGGCGCATCAGACAAATTTCACTATCAGAAAATCCCCTCATCAGTCGTTCTTCATTGCTGCGAATAATCCCCATAAGGCTACTGATTATACTTTCACCCTTCTCAGTGAGATATATACGGCTGATACGCTGATCCTCTCTATCCTGCTGTTTATATACCAACTGAGCCTTTTCCAGTCTCTGTACGGTAACTGTCACTGTGGGAGGTTTGATGTGAAGTATATTTGCCAGCTCCCTCTGACTAAGGCCACCGCGGCAGCTCAATGTCTTCAATATGGGAAGCTGACCAGGATGTACTCCTATCTCTCCCAGTTCCTGAAAACTTAATCTGTGATAATTGTGTATCAACTGAACCAACAGTCCCTGTACACTGTTCTCCACCTCAAAGTCTTCTTTCATGTTCTTCACCTCTTTTTAGTTAGTCGACTAAACGGTATATTACACTTATTTCACAAATTATTCAAGTATATTTTGTGCATTTTATATCTGTCTCTTATACACATCTGACGCTGCCGA
>CAMQZX010000047.1 GCA_947039785.1 uncultured Lachnospiraceae bacterium
ATCTGTTTGCTACATTGAAGATTCTCTCTTTATTTGCCACAGATGTACCGCCAATTTTCTTAACGATTAACATTTGCTTCCTCCTCATAGTATATTCTATATACTACTATATACATTATGATTTATCTTGACACAGACAAGATCCTACTACTGGAACAGATATTTCATCATATCCCAGCCGTGAGCCATGTCATTGCCGCTGGCCTTGGCTTCCGCCTCATTATAATTCCAGGTATGTTGCTCCTTCTTCGTGCTGTCGTAGAGCAAATAAGGAACCGGATTGGCTGTATGGGTACGGACTCTGATTGGCGTTGGATGATCCGGAAGTACCAGCATACGGTAGTCTTCTCCGGAAGCATCCATCTGCTCCTTCACCAGCTTGATCACTCTGCCATCCAGGTTTTCAATGGCTTGAATCTTACGCTCCACGCTTCCCTGATGTCCCATCTCGTCGGGAGCTTCCACATGAATGTAGGCGAAATCATAGCCTTCCTTCACAAGAGCATCCACTGCAGCCTGGGCTTTGCCTTCATAATTGGTATGAAGTCCGCCGTTAGCACCTTCCACGATAATGTTATCCATTCCCGCTCCCACAGCGATTCCTTTAAGAAGATCCACTGCAGAAATCATAACGCCTCTTTTATGGTATGCTTCCTCAAAGGAAGACAAAGCCGGACGTGTTCCTGCGCCCCAGAACCAGAAGCTGTTGGCAGGATTTAAGCCCTTTGCCTTTCTCTCCTGATTCAGCGGATGGTCTTTCAAAATCTCATAACTTCTCTTTTGCATGTACAAAAGCTGCTCATTCTTGGGCAAATACTGTCCAATGACCTGAGTCAATACATCGTGAGGTGCAGTAAGCTCAACCACTTCGCCATTTGCCCAGATCAGGCAATGGCGATAGCTGGTGCCCACATAGAACTGAAACATCTCGTTTTGCAGTTCCTCTACCACATCCTTAAATAAAATGGCAGCGTCTTCTGTGCTGATCTCGTCGGAGCTATGATCGACGATTCTCTGCTCCTCATAGGGCAAGTCATCCTCTGTCAAAGTGACAATGTTGCACCGAAATGCCACATCGGTGGACTTCATATCCACGCCGATGCTAAGCGCTTCCAGCGGGGAACGTCCTGTATAATACTGTCTTGGATTATAGCCAAGTACAGACAGATTGGCCGTGTCACTTCCCGGGCTCATACCTTCGGGAATGGTATGTACCAGTCCGATTTCTGATATTTTCGATAATTCATCCATAACAGGCGTGCTGGCATATGCCAGAGGTGTTTTTCCTCCCAGTTCCTGGATTGGCTCATCTGCCATACCATCGCCTAATACTACCACGTATTTCATGATACGCCTCCTATAATTTCACACGGATCATGCCAAGGATTTTGTCACCCAGCTTTTCTCCATGAGCTTTATATTCCTTTTCTGACATTACTGGTGTTACCACAGCAAATTCCTCCGGATGATTTTCCAGAGCAATCGCTTCGCAGTCTCCCATCTCTGCCTTCACAGCCTCCAGCATTTCTGCCTGGCTGCCCTGAATACGCACGAAGAAACGAGCCTGTACATCATCTGTGGACATCAGCTCCAGCTTACCGCTGCTCCAATTGTTCATGATGGTGCAGTGCATATGTCTCGCGGCATCCACCACGTCTCCCACTACAGCACTGGCTGTTGGCAGTTTACCAGCTCCGCTTCCGTAGAACATGGCATCTCCCAGTACATTTCCGTGAACAAAAATTGCATTAAACACATCATTTACACTGTAGAGAGGGCTTTCCGGTCCGATAAGGAACGGTGCAACCATGGCATAGAAGCCATCCTCTACCCTACGACTTGTTCCAAGAAGTTTAATCGTCTGTCCCATCTCCCTGGCATATTCCATATCTACTGCAGTAATCTTGGTGATACCTTCTGTGTAAATTTCTTCAAAGTCCACAAACTGACCAAATGCCAATGAAGACAAAATAGCAATCTTACGACAGGCATCATGTCCCTCAATATCAGCGGTGGGATCTGCCTCAGCATATCCCTTTGCCTGAGCATCTTTGAGCACATCATCAAACTCTGCACCTTCCATGCTCATCTTGGTCATCATGTAGTTGGTAGTTCCGTTTAAGATACCTGTAATCTCATCAATCTCGTCTGCTGTCAGTGAAGAATTCAGCGGACGAATAATCGGAATTCCGCCGCCACAGCTTGCCTCAAAGAGAAAATTGATGTTCTTAGCTTTGGCGATTTCCATCAGCTCCACGCCGAATTTTGCCACCAATGCTTTGTTTGAGGTTGCCACACTCTTTCCTGCTTCCAGACAACGCTTTACAAAAGTATGAGCCGGCTCCAATCCGCCCATGGTCTCCACTACAATCTTCACTTCCGGATCATTGACAATCTGCTCAAAATCGTGAATGATCAGATGCTCTGCCGGATCTCCCGGGAAGTCTCTTAAATCCAGAACATATTTGATATTAATCTCCTCGCCAACCCGTTTATTGATACTTTCGTGGTTTGTGTTGATTACTTCTACTACTCCGCCACCGACGGTACCGTATCCCATTACTGCAATATTAATCATATTCTCTTACTCCCTGCCTAGTATTTTCAAATAGTGTATTCCTTCTGCCTGTTCTATATTATCCACCATGGCAGCTGCATCTCCTGTGCCGGGAAGAATGTCTACACTCAATGTTAAAGTTGCCACCCCGTTAATAGGGATGCTTTGATGAATGGTAAGAATATTTCCGTGAAAACAGGCTATTGTCTTTAGCACATCCGATAATAGCCCGGGTTCATCATCCATCTGTATAATAAAGGTGATGGTCTTTCCTTTCGTCTCTTCATGGAAAGGAAAGATATCATCTTTATATTTGTAAAAAGAACTTCTGCTGATCCCTACCTGCTCTGTGGCTTCCTGGACAGTCTCCACTTTACCGGAGTCCAAAAGCTTCTTGGCTTCCACCACTTTAATCAGGACTTCTGGGATCGCCTTTTCCCGTACCACATAGTACTTTTTCTTCTCGTTTGGTTTTTCCATATTTATCCCTTCACTTGTTCGTAGGAGAAATACATTTGTTTTCCCTAGGAAGATATCTTAGCACACTAAAGGGAATTTAGCAAGTCTTTTTTCGACAAGGCAACCCACTTCAAGTAAGCATTGATAAAGGAATCAATGGATCCGTCCATGACAGCATCCACATTTCCCGTCTCTTCATTGGTACGATGGTCTTTTACCATAGTGTAAGGCTGCATTACATAAGAACGAATCTGGTTACCCCAGCCAATCTCGGATACCTCTCCACGGATACCGGAAAGCTTCTCAGCGTTCTCCTGCTGCTTTAAAAGATACAGCTTTGCCTTCAGCATCTGCATAGCCTTATCTTTATTCATATGCTGAGAACGCTCATTCTGACACTGTACCACAATTCCTGTAGGCAAGTGCGTGATTCGGATTGCCGATGAGGTCTTGTTGATGTGCTGTCCACCGGCTCCACTGGAACGATAAGTATCCACGCGAATCTCATCATCGTTGATCTCAATGTCAATATCCTCCTCAATATCCGGCATCACATCACAGGATACAAAGGAAGTCTGACGCTTTCCTGCCGCATTAAACGGAGAAATACGAACAAGACGATGTACACCCTTCTCAGACTTTAAATAGCCGTAGGCATTTTCTCCCTTGACCTCAAAGGTTACGGACTTGATCCCAGCCTCATCGCCATCCAGGTAATCAAGTACCTCAACATCAAAGCCTTTGCGTTCCGCCCAGCGGGTATACATGCGATAAAGCATACTTGCCCAGTCACAGGACTCTGTGCCGCCTGCACCTGCATGAAGAGTAACGATGGCATTGTCTGCATCATATTCTCCTGAAAGCAAAGTCTTTACACGTATGGCTTCGAACTCTGTCTGGAATTCATCCAGCATCTCCTGAATTTCCGGAATCAAATCCGGATCATTCTCCTCATATCCCATCTCGATAAGAGTCTCCATATCCTCCATCCGAGCGGATAAATTGTTGTAAGTTTCAATGTCATTTTTCAGATATTTCAGCTCCCGCATCATATTCTGGGACCTTTGCGGGTCATCCCAGAAATTAGGTGCCTCCATCTCCATCTCTAATTCCTGAATTCGCTTTTCCTTGTTAGCCAAGTCAAAGTGAATCCCTCACTTCCACTAATGGTTCTGTGTATGAATTTAAAATTGATTTAAATTGATCTAACTCAACCACAGCTTCACCTTCTTTCTATGTTTTTCTACGAACAACAATAGCATATTATTTTTGAAAATACAACGGAGAAATAGGTAATTATGCCCGGTTATCCACAATTAACATATTTAGCTTCCGCCATTTCTGCAGATTTTCTTCCAGCACACTGCACTGATAAGAACCTTATTTGATAAAAGGATGCAGCCGGAAAATATCCATGAGATTTTCTCACAGGCATTTTTCCAACTGCATCCTTGTTTATGAAAGGAATCTTTGGGATAATCCCAAAGCTTTTTTACTTTATATTCTAATTCTATGAAAAAAAACTCTCCGCAATGGACAAATCTGCAATAAAGCCCACGCTTCCGATCATATAGATGGTTCCGTCCTCCTGAATTTCCACTTCAATGACTCCGCCCGGCTGATTTACATTGACACTTGGTCCGGTCAGACCCATGCGGTAAGCCGCTGCCGCTGCGGCGATACTTCCCGTTCCGGAAGCCTGGGTGTAACCTGCTCCCCGCTCATAAATCTCAATCTGAAGGTTGGCAGGATCAATCACTTTGCAAATCTGTAAATTCATGCGATGTGGAAAATGCTCATCATTTTCCACATATGGGCCAATTTTCTTGACGCTATCCTTGCTGACCTGATCCATCATAATAATGCAATGGGGATTTCCCACTGTCAGACAGGTTGCTTTGTAAGTTTCTCCATTAAAATGAAACAACTCCCCAATCACTTCTCTTTTGGAGCCTGTGACAGGAATCTCATCAGACTGAAAGCTGGCCTTGCCCATGTTGATCTTAAATTCTGTTCCCCGCTTGTTCAAACACTCCACTTCCACGTCTCCGTGCTGGGTAGTTATAGTAAAATTCCTTTTTGTCACATACTGCTGATCTATGAGGTATTTTGCAAAGATACGAACTCCGTTGCCGCTGATTTCTACTTCTCCTCCATCGGGGTTAAAAATTCGTACTTCTATTTTTCCTTCTTTGAGAATGGGTCCGAAAAGAATTCCATCGGCACCGATTCCGAAGCCTCTTTTGCACAGAAGTTCAATTTTCTTTCCCACGAGCTGCACTTTATTCTTATTCGGATCCAACACCAGATAATCGTTACCCAATCCCTGATATTTACTCATTACAATATTATTGTTTGACATTTCCTAACCTCCTGATCATTTTATATATTACAAATGGCCTTATATTCTTACTTTAAATGACAGCCTGAGATAACAGGGAGCAAAGGGGAATTTATTCTTTTCTCTGCCTGTAGTCTCAGACTGTCCGTCGCGTCTATTTGAGTATATATTATATTTTTTTCTATGTATATGGGAATTATTGCTTGATATATTGCAAAAAATGCTGTAATCTTATTTTATACCTGCAAAACTCTTCACCAACTTTGTCTTGCAGATAATATCCTGCCAAACCATTCACCATATGCTACCATATGACAGGAGTACTCAACATATGAACCAAAAGGAAATCAATATGCAAACTAATCTCCCTCAGCCATCGGAGTCTCCAATTTCACCAAACACAAAATCCGGCTATTTAAATCGGGAGTTCCGCCTGTTTCACCTGAAAGATCAGATAGATCGGGAGTTTGATTTTCACTATCACGAATTTAATAAAATCGTAGTCTTTATTTCCGGCAGCGTGACTTATATTATAGAAGGAAAATCCTATTACCTGAAGCCATGGGATATTCTTCTGGTGAATAATTATGACGTCCACAAGCCGGTGATTGACCCTTCCGTCCCCTATGAGAGAATTGTCATCTGGGTGAAAAATGATTTTATTACGTCTTATAACAGCGATGTCTGTGATATTTCCTCCTGCTTCCAGAAAGCCAACGACCGCAGTTTCAGCATGATTCGTCTGAATACAGAACTACAGCATCTGATTCAGGATCTGCTGCAAAGTCTGGAGGACTCTCTGAATTCTGAGGAGTTTGGTGCTTCCCTGCTTGCAAGCTCCCAGTTTATTCAGTTGATGGTTTATCTAAACCGAATTTTTCTTGGGAAGCAATACATTAAAGATAAAAAATCCGTGAAATACGATGAGAAAATTGAGAAATTGCTCCGGTACATCAACGATCATCTGACCTCAGATTTATCCATTGATGCACTGTCCAGAGAAATGTATCTGAGTAAATATCATCTGATGCGAAAATTCAAAGAAGAAACTGGAATGACTCTTCACAATTACATCCTTCAGAAGCGTCTTATGCACGCCAGACAATTAATAAAAAATGGAACACCAGTCATGGAAGCGGCAGAAGAAAGCGGCTTTTGGGATTACACCACATTCTCCCGGGCTTACAAGAAGATGTTCCATCATGCACCTACAAAAAGACCTTTGGCAAAAAGCTCTTACGACCAGGATTTACCCATTAAAAAATCTCTGGAAAAAGAATCTCTTTAAACTATTTTGAGACAAAGCATATGGCAATACAGTCTGTGCCCACGTGGGTTCCAATGATTCCGCCCACTGGGTAAAGATATGTATTTTTCAGACCATACTTTTGCACTGTCTCTTCCATAAATTCCTTGGCAATCTCTTTGTCAGAAGAATATAATTTTTCCCTGCACAGTAACCCGCAAGAAATCGCCCTGTGGTTTCATACCAGGGAACTAAAATCACCTCTGTTCCAGGAACATTTTGACTGTCTCAGCCAACTTCCCAGTCTGGTTAAATTCTCCATATCATCTCTTATTTTCCATTCAAGTTCCATTATTCCAGCTCCATATTCACACACACTTTACCTGTCTTTCCTGTGGCAAATATGCGGTAAGCTTCTTCTGTTTCTCTAAGCGGATATCTATGAGTAATTATCTGGCTTGGATGAATTTTCTTTCTGTCCAGAAATTCCACCAGACGCTCCATATTTCCCACAGAAGTTACCCAGGAACCATGAAGGGTCAGGTTCTTATGCAAAAGCAGTGGGCTTGGCTCAAAATTCACTGTTCCCTGTTCTCCCAGGAATACTACATTTCCCCACATTCTGGCAACTTCCAGACATCTGTGACGTCCCACGGCACTTCCAGAACAATCCACTGCCACTTCCACTCCTTTGCCATCTGTATACTCCATCACTTTCTCTACCACCATATCATCTCCCATGAATACAGCATCGGCTCCTACCTTAGAAGCCATATCAATACGCTCCTGAGAAATATCAACACCAACCACCTCTGCACCCATGGCTTTTGCCAGAATCACAGCTGCCTGTCCCACAGGTCCAAGCCCCATGACAAGCACACGGTCTCTTCCAGACACATTGGCCCTTAGCAAGCCCTGATATGCTGTTCCAAATCCACAGGCAATCATGGCGCCATCTTCATAAGTGAGAAAATCCGGCAGATGAATACATGTGGATACATCTGCCAGCATATATTCTGCCAGAGCACCGTCTCTCTGCCAACCATAAGCTCTTCTCTCCGGCTGCTGGCAGTTGATGAAATAGCCTTTTTTGCACTCATCACAATATCCGCACCCCTGAATGTGATAGACTACCACACGGTCTCCTTCTTTAAAGTCCAAAACGCCATCTCCCACCTGAACCACCTGACCGCTGGGTTCATGTCCCGCAATCACATCATCGTATCTGGCCCCACCGGTTTTATCGGTATGCTCGTAGTAAATATATTTCAAATCACTGCCGCACAGACTGGCCGCTTTCATTTTCAGCAGAACCTGTCCCTTACCTGGCTTTGGCACATCATATTCTCCCGCCTCGACTTTTGCTCCTCCTGGTAATTTCATTCCCAGCATTTTCTTTGGAACCTCATAATTTCCCATAATAGATACCTCCCTGTATGGATTTCTTTTAATCACATCACATGTTTCAGTCCATTTACCAATCAGCCTCTTGATTTTTTAAGTGTAGCATGTTTCTTTCACAGAGTAAATTAACTATCCTTGTAATTGATGGACAATATTCCACATGTTTCCCAATGGATAATTCTCTTTGTATCCACTATTTCTGAATGAACTCTCCGCTTCTATACTCCCGGGGCGACATGCCGATTGCCTTCTTAAAGATTCGCGAAAAATAATACGGATCTTCGTATCCCAACAGGGAACTGATCTCGCGGATATAAAGTTCTGTGGACTTTAACAGCTTACAGGCTTCCTGCATTTTCAAATTAATGAAAAAATCAATGGGTGCACGGTTGGCATACTTTTTAAACACAGCGTTAATATAGCTTTTGGAAAGGTCCAGCTCCCTGGATAAGTCCTCCAGACGCAGGTTTTCATTGATGTGCTGATACATAAAGCGGATGATTGTTGTGATATGTTTATTTTGCTTACTCACCCCATCCACCTTCTCCCGAAAATAAATTTCTGATAAAATCAGCGACAGCACCTGAGAAATGTAGATGAAATTTCCCTGGGTATAATTACGCTCCAGAACACGGAACAGAATCTGAAACAGCGTCATAATTCGATTGTCCGCCTCTCTGGAGAGAATTTGGATTATATTACAGTCTCCCAAAGGAAAATATTTCACATTTTCCCCTTTAAAATGAACCCATAGAATACTCCATGGATCTTCCTTGCTGGCATAATACTTATGTCTAGTGCAGCAGGGAATGCTGAATGCCTCCTGTTCATTCACTTCATACTTTCGATCCTCCACATGGATGTAGCCAGTCCCTTCTACACAGTAAATAAGAATATATTCCTCAATTCCCTCTTCTCTCTCTCGATAATGATGAAGTGCATGAGGAAAAAAACCCACATCTGTCAGATACAGGCTCTGAACCAGCGGGTGTGATGCATAATTTTGAAAGGTCTCTGTTGGGATAATAATATACTGCTCATCCTTGAAACCATCCATTTTTTTGTTTTCTTCATTGATCCATATACTCATAAAAGGAGCATATCATTTTTGTGGAATATTGTCCATCTTTTATTAAAATATGATATTCCGTGAGACCAGGTTTTCTGATAAAGTATAGACAATCAAAAAACGTAAAACAAACATGCAATTTTCATCGAAAAGGAGAAAAACTATGTGCACAACTACACCTGTAAACGTATGGGAAGAAGAAGTAATCATCCCCACATATAAAGTATATCCTCCGGAAAAAAGCCCCTTATTTATTGAGAACAGAGCCTATCAGGGAAGCTCCGGAAAGGTTTATCCCCTTCCGGTAACTGAAAAAATTTCAGACGAAAAGGAAGACGTATCCTACCATGCTCTCTATCTGGAAAATGCCTTTTTGAAAGTAATGATCCTGCCCGAACTGGGTGGAAGAATCCAGAGAGCTTATGACAAAACCAACGGTTACGATTTTGTCTATTATAATCATGTAATCAAGCCTGCTCTGGTGGGGCTGACAGGCCCCTGGATTTCCGGCGGCATTGAGTTTAACTGGCCTCAGCATCATCGCCCAAGCACCTATTCTCCGGTGGATTTCTCTTATCAGAAGCATGAAGACGGCTCTGCCACTGTGTTCGTCAGTGAACTGGATAAAATGTACGGAACCAAGGGGATGGGACAATTTACCCTGTATCCGGACAAAGCCTACATTGAAATCAAAGGCCAGCTGTTCAACAACACTGACACGCCCCAGACCTTCCTGTGGTGGGCCAACCCGGCAGTCCCGGTAAACGACAACACCTACTCTGTATTTCCGCCGGATGTCCATGCGGTGATGGATCACGGAAAAAGAGCAGTGTCCACTTTCCCCATTGCCACAGGAGAATATTATAAATACGACTACTCCGCAGGTATAGATATTTCCATGTACAAAAATATTAAAGTGCCCACCTCCTACATGGCAGCCCACTCTGATTTTGATTTTATTGGAAATTATGACACAGGAAGGGAGGCAGGTTTGGTTCATGTGGCAGACCACCATATCTCTCCTGGTAAAAAACAGTGGACCTGGGGGAGTTCAGATTTCGGAAGAGCCTGGGACCGGAACCTGACTGAGACGGACGGTCCTTACATCGAACTGATGACTGGTGTTTTTGCAGATAACCAGCCGGACTTCACCTGGCTGAAGCCTTATGAAGAGAAAACCTTCACCCAGTACTTCATGCCCTACAAAGGCGTGGGTAGAATAAAAAATGCCACCAAAGATGCCATGGTGAATCTGGAAATCGAACAAAATACCGGGCGTATCCTGCTGTATACTTCCGGAATTTATGAGGGACTTCAATTAATTGTAAAAAATCAGGAACAGAAAATCCTCTACAAGAACGTATTAGACACCACGCCAGAAAAACATTTTGAAGATACGTTTCCCACACACCTGGCTTCCCCGGTTGGCTGTACAGTATCGGTTATTGCCAGAAATGGTCAGCTTCTGGTTTCTTATACATCTACGGAAAAAAAGCTGGAGCCTACCCCCAATCCCGCCGATCCTCTGCCCGCGCCTCAGGAGTTAAAATCCACGGAAGAGCTGTTTTTAGGAGCGCAGCATCTGGAACAATATCGTCACGCCACTTATGAGCCTGCAGATTATTATCTGGAAGGTCTCCGCCGTGACCCGTCTGACCTGCGTCTGAACAACGGATACGGCCTGCTGCTACTAAAGCGAGGCAATTTTTCTGAAGCAGTAAAATACTTCCAGAAGGCCATCGAAAAACAGACTTGGAAAAACCCCAATCCATATTATGGGGAATGTTACTTTAATCTTGGTCTGGCTCATACATACCTTGGCAAAGACCAGAAAGCCTACGATGCATTCTATAAAGCTACCTGGAACTACGAAACTCAAAGTTCCAGCTTCTACTGGCTGGCGGCCCTTTCCTGCAAAGAGAGAAAGTATGAACAGGCACTTGCCTTTGCAGAACAATCGCTGATCCGCAACTGGCATAATATGAAAGTCCGTATATTAAAACTGGCAGTCCTGCGTCAGTTGGGACAGGATGTTTCCAGCTTACTGACAGAAAGTCTAGCCATTGATCCGCTGTCCATGGGCTGTCTCTATGAGAAGGCTTTATTAGATCAGGACATGGATTCCTGGAAGAAATTGATGAGAACTCAGCCTCACAATTATCTTGAGCTTTCTCTGGATTATATGAAGATCGGACTTTATCAGGACAGCATTCAGATTCTCAGCGCCTGCCCTGAAGAAAGTCCAATGCTTCACTACTATCAGGGATATGCCTATACCTTAAGCCAGCAGACGAAAGAAGCCATAACAGAATTTAATCTGGGAGAATCCTCCAACCCAGACTACTGTTTCCCCAATAAACTTGAGGAGATTTTGATATTAAAGGCCGCCGTTGAAACCCTGAAGCAGGCCCCCTTTGCCCATCATTATCTGGGAGACCTGTATTATGATAAAAAACAATATAAAAAAGCCATCTATCACTGGGAGAAATCTCTGGCAGAAAATCCTTCCTATGCCATGACTTACCGAAATCTGTCTATTGCCTACTATAATAAAGAATGCAATCCTTCCAAAGCACTGGACTTTATGAAAAGGGCCTTTGAGCTGGAACCCACCTACTCCCGGTTTTTGATGGAGTACGATCAGCTTGCAGCCCAAAATAAAGTTTCTGTGGCTAAGCGATTACAGATATTGGAACAGTATCCGGAACTGACTGCCGAGCGTGACGCCCTTTATATTGTATACATCACCCTTTTAAATCTCACCGGCCAGTATGACAAGGCTCTCTCCTGTCTAACGACTCACACCTTCCATCCCTGGGAAGGTGGAGAAGGCAAGGTAATCGGGCAATACCGTTTCACCTTAACCCAGAAAGCTTTACAGGAAATAGACCAGAAGCACTACGAAGTCGCTATGGAATTATTAGAGCGTACCTTCTCCTATCCCGACAACCTGGGGGAAGGTAAGTTGCCAAACGTACAGGATACCATCGCAGAGTATTATCTGGGTGTATGCTGTGAAGCTCTTGAAATGAAAGAAAAATCGAAAGAATACTATGAGAAGGCTTCTGTGGGACTGGATGCACCTTCTGCAGTCCTCTACTACAACGACCAACCCTCCGACACCATTTTCTATCAGGGATTAGCCAATGAAAAGCTGGGCAGACAAGAACTTGCCATGAAAGCTTATCACCAATTGAAGTCCTTCGGAGAGAAGCATTTATTCGATAAGGTAAACTACGACTATTTTGCCGTATCCCTGCCAGAGCTTGAGGTATTCCCAAGTAACATTCAGGAGAGAAATGATATTTACTGCCAATATCTCATGGCCTTAAGCGAAATTGGATTAAAACACTATGGGAAAGCAAAAGAAGCGTTTACTGCCATCCTTGAAAGACGGCCTGACTATACCCCAGCCATGCAACATCAATTATTTTTAGATCGAATTTAAACTTCATACTTTCCAGGAACTGCCCCATGACTGCATAACATCATTCATGGGGCAGTTTCCTTCTCGGCAAAAAATCTGCCCTGCCTCTAAAAATACCGAACAGTAACCTCTAATTTTCCAGTTTGATACTTTGCTTGCTTTCCGCCCCAATCTATGATACACTGTAAATCACTTAAAAGCCCCAAAAACAAGGTCTAAAGGGCGAAATAAACCGAGTGTTCGAGACCTTCCACTCGTAAAACAAAACTAAAGGAGATTAAAATCATGAAAAAACAAAGCATCAGCTTTCTGACTCAGGCAGCTATGATTGCTGCCATCTACGTGGTGCTTACCTACCTGTTTGCTCCCTTTTCATTTGGCGAGATTCAGGTGAGAATTGCAGAAGCACTTACCATTCTTCCAGTATTTACCCCGGCAGCAATTCCCGGCCTGTTTGTTGGGTGTCTGCTTGGCAATATTTTAGGGGGAAACGTCCTTTTCGACATTATTTTCGGAAGCCTCGCCACCTTAATCGGGGCAGTTTTCACTTATCAGTTACGTAATTGCAAGCCATTTTTAGCACCGGTTCCCCCTATCCTTGCCAATACCGTTATCGTTCCCTTTGTACTACGCTACGGCTATGGAATCACAATTCCCATTCCACTGATGATGCTGACTGTAGGAATCGGAGAAATCATTTCCTGCGGCGCCCTGGGTATGGTACTACATCATGCACTGAAAAAATACACAAATATCATTTTCAGACCAAGCAGCAGCAGAATTTAATCCGGCAGAGTTCAATCCAAGAGTTCAAAACATAAAATAAGGCAATAAAAAAGGGACACTCAGAAAATAGATATCCCTAAACAGGGGAGCCTATGATTCGTATGAGTCACAGCCTCCCCCAAAAATTCACAATAAAAGACGGCCAACAGCAATCATCTTTTACCCGTTACATTGTATGATTTAACTATGGTAAACGATAGTAAAAACAGTAATCTCAATAGGGTATTCTCCCTTACCCCCACTTATCTCTGCGACATCATTGTTTCCAAAACACGTTCCATAAATTCAATTATACCTCTCTCCACTTCATCGCGAATGGGTCTCTCATTTAATATCTCATGACGATATCCCGAATAACAGCGTACAAATACCCTATTTCCGCTTTGTATCAGTCGATTGGCAATGCGAATAGGATCCTGATCCCCGGCAATCATATATACAGGAACTTTACTCGGCACTTTCTTTAGCTATTCTTCGCAATCTATATACTGAAAATTCTGAATGAAATCATACATAAACTGAATGTTCGCGTTCATATTATTAAATGGATCTGCAGCATATGCTCTTCCGATCATAGATCCCCAACTGTGTGCAAACATAAAATACGGGAGATCCGGATAATCCTGTTTTGCAATATCATGTAATTTACGTTCATCATCAATCACGGAGCCATTATAGTGACTGCAAGTGATTAAGCATATTTGATCACATTTATAAAATCCTACCAGATATAATATCTTGTATTTGCAACACTGATTAAAACTACAAGAATTGCATTAATAATGCCTATAATATATGGATTTCTGGTCACCTTATAAATAAACCTGGAAATAAAAGTAGTTCCAAATAGTATTACTGCCATCTGAATCATCCAAAGCATATACATCGGTGCGGAATTATCCGTCCAACGCATACTGCCAGTGATAAAATACGTACCATACTGCATTACTGCCAATATGATAGCCGGTGACGCCGCCATAAGAGATACAATGAGATTATTTGCCCAGCCTTTTTTCCCTACTGTATTATAATTAAAACTGTTCGCAGATACGGATGATGCAACATAATATACCAGGAATAGTGGTAAATAAGTCAAAACAATGGCTATTTTATCTGATCCAAAAGTCTTTACTGAAAGTGTCCAAATCCTGAAATCTGTCTGGAAAAGATAATGGACAATAAATACACAGCTATAAGCTGCGGCAACAACAATCAACGCTAAAACAATAGATTTTACCAACTTCTTAATTGGCATTTTTACTCCTCGTTCCTCAAGATTAACTCCTATTTTCTTTCCATAGTAAGAGTAATAAACAACCATTACCAGAATCAAAACACATCCGCATACCAGCGACCAGCAACCCACACCAAACGGAGACGGCGCTGTTATTCCGGGTTTCCCTGTTTCAACTGTTCTAGTCATAATTGGCAAATAAACCCCCATGGAAATAAGAACTGCTACCGCCATTGATATCCAAAACCATACTTTTCCCTTTCTGTCAACAATCAACGGCTGGGCAATTTCATCTGCACGTAATTCTTCAAAATGTGGCGTAAATACCATGAAAATCGCAAAGCTGACAATAAAGATTACAAATCCAATCAACCCCAAGAAATTGAAAGCTTCCTTAAACATCCATACCTGGTCTGAAGATTCTAATGGATTGGGGGCACCCAGCGCCTCTTCAAAAAATTCAATGGTATAGGCAGTAGATTCTCTGCTAAAATGAGACCACGGATGAATAATGGCTGGTCTGTAAATTGCCCGCATGCATTCTTCTCCGTCAACATTATCCCGATAAATAATAGAATCACTGCGTTTTTCCAACCCCTCAGGATCCTTTCCAAAATAAAGAAATGATTGTGCATTTGGTGTATCCATAAAATAAGGTGCTGTAACCGTATTTCCCTCTTCATCCGTTGTGGTATGAAAAAATTCATCATACACACAGGCAATCATAGATACGTCCCTGCTTCCATAGAGATTCGCATACTCGCCTGTCTCTCCATCTGTGTACATAGCGTCTGCACTGTTTAATACTACTGCTGATATCAAAGGCGTCTCATTCTCATTATCCAAATCCATAGCATAGCTGCATGAAATGGCACCCATAGAATGACCAGTTACTCCGATATGTTCCACATCAACATATGGAAGCCTGGACAGCATTAATGCTCCCTGATAAATACCACTCCATAATGAGGAAGGTGGCCAGTCGGAATCACCATGGCCTTGTTGATCAATGGTAAGGACCACATACCCTCGTCTTGCCAGCTCAACATAATTTGCATCTTGCATTTCTTTATTATTATAGGCACCATGACTTGTAACAATAGCAGGTGCCGGTGTTTCTTCTGTTGCTGAATCGGGGACAAACAGATAACAGGTCATTGCCCATCCTTCATCTGTTTCCACTTTCAGTTCTTTCATTGTAACTTTTCCACCATTTGTCTGAATAAACGATGCACCGATAGCACTGAGCAACATCATAGCAATCGCAATGCATATAACTTTTTGGGCGTTTTTCTTTATCTTTTCCATGTTTAATTTTACCTTTCTCATACCGTAGTCGTTCTTAATGCATTTTCTGTGATAATTCTGTAAAAATCACTCCCAGCCCATACGCACCTGCATCTGGGTATCCAAGACTTCTCTCTCCTACTGTTCCGGCACGGCCCATACGGGCCACGATTTCTTTGGTGGCATCTGCACCTGCTACAGCTGCCTGAGCCGCCTCATTCATAATTGTCTTAATGTCACATCCTCCCGCAAGCCTGCTCCAACAATCCGCACACGGAATCAGAGCATCAATTAATGTCTTATCTCCAATGACTGCGCCTCGCCCGAAAGAACGCTCTCCAGTGCTTTGAATTCCTTTTACTGCTGCCTGCATCATATCAGCAAACACTTTAGCATCTACAAACTGTCTTCCCCGTGCTAATTTACCTGCTGCCCGGAAAGCAGATCCCCAGATTGGACCGGAAGCTCCACCGCAATGTTCCATAATGATCAATGAACAGGCGTCAAGAAAGCTTCCCATATCCTGGGTATGATTTTTCATCAGATCCTTCCACTCCGCTTTTAACTGCCGGAAACCTTTTGCTACGCTCATTCCGAAATCGCCATCTCCGGCATGGGAATCCAATTCACAGAAAGGCACTTCATTTCGAATAATACAGTCACTCATGGCATCTACCATATAAATAAGATTTTCTTTTGTGATTACTTCATTGACCATCTGAGACCAGGAAAAATCTGTTTCTATCTCATAGGAGACAACCTCATTCTTCTTCTGCACCTTTTCCTGATATAAATGATGAACGTCCACACCGGAACTCTTTAATGCAGGTGTATCACAAACATCCTCCATCAGATTCTCTAATTCATCATCCAGCTTTAATAAAGATATAGAAGCTCCTGCCATATCAATACTGGTCATATAATTTCCCACGAGAATTTTCACTACCTTAATACATTTTTTATCCAGTTCATTCATAACCGCATGATTCAGCAAGTATAATTCCTGTAGTGGTGTGGCTCCAAATCCATTAATCAACAATGCTGCCTTTGCCTCTTTTGCATCCAATTCCTGTACCAGTGCTTCCGTCATGCGGGCCGCAAGCTTATTGGCCGTCAACACTTTCTCTCTTCGTATGCCCGGTTCTCCATGAATACCCACTCCATACTCCATTTCATCTTCTTCCAGGGTAAACGTAGGAGTTCCTTTAGCCGGTACCGTACAGGAAGTGAGCGCAAAACCAATACTTCTTACATTTTTTATTGTTTTCTGAGCGATTCTTTTTACTTCTGAAAGCTCCATCCCCCTCTCTGCCGCCGCACCTGCCAGTTTATGTACAAATACAGTACCTGCTACTCCTCTTTTTCCCACAGTATATAGGCTATCCTTTACAGCAATATCATCATCTACTTTTACATAATCCACACATATCCCATCTTCCTGAGCCAAATATGCTGCATTTTTAAAGTTCATCATGTCTCCGCTGTAATTCTTAATAATCAGAAGTGTGCCTTTCTTACTTGCCGTGTTGCGGATAGCCTGATAAATCTGAATCTGGGAAGGTGATGCAAACATATCTCCGCACACTGCTGCATCCAACATTCCCGTTCCTACAAATCCAGCATGTGCCGGCTCATGCCCACTTCCGCCACCACTTATGAGTGTAACCTTATCTGGGTTAAGTTTCTTCTTTTTGATAACTTTATACTTGGGAAGTAATTCCAGCTCCGGATGGGCTTCTACTATTCCTCTGCACATTTCTTCAACAACAGTTTCCGGTTGATTCATAATTTTTTTCATAAATTTCCTGTCTCCTTGTACTGATGTCCTACTTGATCTGCTGTTATAATTGCGGCTGCCACCATCTCCCATGTGACTGGAAATGGCATTGCATGAATGGACTCTTCCGGAATACAAGCTTTTTTGGCAACTTCCATAAGCTCCGTACTGGTAATAGTATCTACACCGATATCTTCCAGGCACACGGGAAGCCCGATTGAAAGACAGAAATCCAACACTTCCTTAATTTCCTCTTCCGGAGCATTTTCCAGAATAAGCTGCACCAATGTTCCGAAGGCTACTTTTTCACCGTGGAAATATTTATGTGTTCCATTCAATATGGTCAGTCCGTCATGAATCGCATGTGCTCCGCCCAAACCTGCACTCTCAAATCCAAGACCAGAAAGAAGGATATTTGTCTCAATAATATTTTCCAATGCCGGCGTTACCTGGTTACAGTCACAAGCTGCTTTTGCCTTACGTCCATCACTCAGCAATGTCTGATAACATAATTTCGCCAATGCCAGCGCTGCGTTAGTTCCTTTGGCCGACGGGCACAAATCTTCTCTTGCTCCGCAGGGAAGACCTGCATTTACATTAGAATAGGATGCCGCTGTTGCCCGCGCTTCAAAATAAGTGGAAAGAGCATCTCCCATTCCGGATATCAGAAATCTGGTAGGTGCGTTAGCAATTACTGTAGAATCAATTAAAATCACATTTGGACTTTGTTTGAAATATGCATAATCATCAAATGCTCCTGTCTCCGTATAGAGGACTGCTGAATGGCTGGTAGGTGCATCTGTAGCTGCAATAGTAGGAGCAATAATGAGCGCTTCCCCTTGAGCTACACATTTGGCTGTATCGATTGCCTTTCCTCCACCTAACCCAATAGTACAACTGCATCCTGTGCTTTTGGCAAGTTTCTGAATTCGTTCTACTTCTTTTCTTGAGCACTCCCCTTTAAATCCACTTTCTACAAAAGTAACCTGAAATTTCTTTGCAGTCTTGTCCAATTTTTCCTTCACCCTTTTTATATCATCCGGATGAGCAACCAGTAAGGCTGACGTTCCATAGGTACTGACAAAATACCCTAAATTTAATAGCTCATCTTCTCCCTGTACATACTTTGTTGGACAAATAAATGCTTTTCTCATAGATATCCTCCTTAATTCATCAAATTATTCGTTTACCTTGTTGATGGATTAAGTATATCTGGTATTCCGGGGAAATACATTAGACTGTCATGACCGAATATCGAATTTATTTGTAGGATTTTTATGACCTGTAAACAGTATTATTTTGCAGTAACTTTTACAGTTTACTGAGTTTCGCAATACGTGCGATAAAATGCCGGTGTTACACCCACATGCTTTTTAAACGTTTTAATGAAATAACTAGCCTCACTAAATCCTAATTTCTCGCTTATTTCCTGAACAGAACAGTCCGTTGATTCTAATATTTCTTTTGCCCACTCTACCCTTAATCTGGAAATAAAATGCGAATAACTCTCTCCTACATCTTTCGTAAACAGACGACTGAAATAACTTGAACTTACGTGACAATACTCTGCCAGTTCTTTCATGGAAGGCATACTTTCTTTGTGTTCATCTATGTATTCAAACGCCTGCATTAAAATTCTATTATTTGTCTTTGGAAAAACATCGGAAAATTCACTGGTCTCTCTTTTCACATCTTCCACCTGTGTTTCCCCAAAACTATTCTGATAAACACTGGCCTGCTTTCCCAAAAAAGTCTCATACATGTGTATCACCTGTTTCTTATTGATTGTTTCACGAATCGTATAATTACACATGTAAAATAACATCATGGCTATGGTTTCAATTTTATCCATGGACAATACTGGAATTTCCTTATAATACTCATCGAATCTTTCCAAAGCATAATTGACCCGCTGTCCCTCACATGGCATGAAAATGCGCTCCAGATTATCCGGATTTTGTCCTAGGGGAAGTCGTACCTGACCAGCCATAACCGCTCCCACATATTTCTGATTGACAATCACCGGAATAGCTATATCCAAAATAGAAAAATGGCATTGATAAATATATGGTGCATTGTTTCTGGCTGCCTCCACTCCTCCACGAGCATCGCATTTCTGGCAGTAAGCAGATAATATTCCATCTTCTCTTACCTTCTGACAAAACTTATTGCAGCAACTATGTTCTGTAATCGGCACCCCTTTATAATCTACTGTTACAATTGCCATTCCTGTCACCTCTGCCACAGACCTCTGAAGCATTTCCCATTCCTCAATATCCAACAATTGATTCAAATTCCCTTCCATAGCACATCGTTCCTCCAATATTTTATTTCATAAAATTATTATATCCCTCGCAATTGATATATTAAAATATATTTGCTGTCTCTTATACACATCTGACGCTGCCGACGAAGCTAGAAGTGT
>CAMQZX010000048.1 GCA_947039785.1 uncultured Lachnospiraceae bacterium
ACACTTCTAGCTTCGTCGGCAGCGTCAGATGTGTATAAGAGACAGTTGCTGTTCTATTCTTTTACTGCATAACGGGCTGCAATCTTCTCCGCAGTTTTCAGGCCATCCATGGCAGCAGAAGTAATACCGCCTGCATAACCTGCACCTTCTCCACAAGGATAAATCCCCCGAATGTTGCTCTCCATGGCTTCATCTCTCTGAATACGCACAGGAGACGAAGTTCTGCTCTCCACTCCGCTAAGGAGCACGTCCTTCCCCGCAAACCCCGGTATCTTGCGGTCAAATTCCTCCATAGCTTCCTGAATGCTGTTTCCAATATAATCCGGGAAAATTGCTCTTACATTGGCAAGCTGCCACTGTCCCCGGATACAGGGAGTCAACTCTCCCAGATGATCGCTGGGAACATTGCTGCAAAAGTCCGGGTATAATTGTACCGGAACACATCCGTTTGCCAGTTCCCAGGCAGATTTTTCCAATGTTCTCTGATATTCCATCCCTGCCAGCGGATGCTCAGAAGGGAAGTCCTCCGGACCCACAGTGACAATTACCGCACTGTTGGCATTTTTCCCATCCCGCTTCTGATAACTCATTCCATTTACCGCAAGACGTCCTTCTTCTGAGGAAGCATTCACCACATAGCCTCCGGGACACATACAAAAGGTATAGGCTCCCCGCTCGTTGCTGGTCTTGGCCGTCAGTTTATAGGATGCCGCTCCCAGATGAGGGTTTTCTCCTTCCCCGTACAGTGCCTGATTGATCAGCTTCTGAGGATGCTCCACCCGGACGCCCACAGCAAAGGACTTCTGACGCATATCCAGCTTTCGCTCATAGAGCATTTGGAATGTATCTCTGGCACTGTGTCCAATGGCAAGGACCAACACTTCCACCGGAATTCGCTGGCTGTCATTGACCACAATTTCCTCAATCCTTTCCTGACAAATCACCAAATCTGTTACCTGGCTGGAAAAGCGAAATTCTCCGCCCCAGTCTTCAATCTTATGACGCATGTTCTCCACAATGCCCATCAATGCGTCTGTGCCGAGATGGGGCTTTTGCTGATAGAGAATTTCCTCTGGAGCGCCGCACTCCGTAAAAATCCGTAGAACCTCCCGGTTACGTCCCATAGGGTCTTTTATCAGAGTATTTAATTTTCCATCAGAAAAGGTTCCGGCACCGCCTTCTCCAAACTGTACGTTGGACTGGGAGTCCAGCTTTCCAGTAATCCAGAACTCTTCCACCTTCTTCTGACGGCTGTGAACATCCTCACCCCGATCCAGAATTAAAGGACGATAGCCATGGGTAGCCAACATATATCCGCAAAAAAGACCGGCCGGGCCACTCCCCACAATCACTGGTCTGTGAGACAATGACTCCTGTCCGGAATCCGGAAAATGATAAGATTTCCTTTTCGTTAACGTAATATTGTTATTGGAAACCTTTTTCAAGATCTTTTGTTCCTGACTTACCTTCACACAGACACTGTAGACAAATTTCTTTTCCTGCTTTTTTCTGGCATCCAGGGACTGTCGGAGTATCTCATAGGAAAACTCCTGCTGTTTCCCCAAACGCAATGTCTTTCTGATTTTCTGTTCCAATTGCTCTTTGGTATGTTCCACCGGCAATTTCAATTGATTAATCTGAATCATAGAGACCTCCCTTTGCTGCCTGAACAGCAGGTTCCTGCTATAGTACCTGTGGCCCAAGCCCAGTGCAGATTATATCCGCCGCAGATTCCATCCACATCCAGCACCTCACCCGCAAAATACAATCCCTTCCAAAGTTCAGACTCCATGGTATAAGGATTAACCTGAGACACATCCACTCCGCCGCTGCAGACCTGAGCTGCATTGGCGGATTTGCTTCCGGTAACTGTAAGAAGTAAATTTTTCAGCCAGATTATCTCCTGTCCTTTTGGCAGCAAGGGAATTAATTTATCAGGCAAGAGCCCCACGTACAATTCCTGCTCTGACTTATATGGACAATCCCTTCGGCGTACGTCCATCAATTGCTCCAGCTCCTGCTGAGTAAGACGAGGCAGGAGATCTACCAAGAGCTGCACCTTTTTTCCCTGATCCAAAGCCCGCACAGCCGGACCGCTGAGCTGAAATACAGGAATACCGGAAAGACCGTAATCTGTCATCTGAATCTCTCCCAGTTCCTCTCCTTCAGACTTTCCATCCACAAGGAGCGTCACCTTCCCCTCCATACGAAGCCCTGCCCACTTGCCAGTACTGACACCCTTACATTTTAAGGGAACCAATGCCGGAAGAACTTTTCGAACCTTATGTCCCAATGAGTGAATCAGCTCATAACCGCTGTTGTCCGCACCTGATATGTTGGAGGCCGGAGAACCGGTGGCCAAAATCACACTCTCTCCCTGATAAGTCCAGCCAGGAGTATGAACCTTCCAGCGATTTCCATCGTATTCTAACTTTTCGATAAGACAATCATTTTTCAGTTTTACTTTTCGGTGAGCTGCTTCCATCAACAGCACGTCTCTCACACTGGATGCCTGGTCACTGTAGGGATAAAGATACCCCTCCCGGTCCTTCACATAAATACCCAGCTTTGTGAAAAAATCCAGGGTATCTGATGTTCCCCACTGGGTCAGCACCACCTCCACAAAGGAAGGATCCGGACAGTGATAACAGTCGGTATTTAAAGTATGATTGCCAAGATTGCATCTGCCATTTCCAGTGGCAAGAATCTTCTGTCCCATCTTTTTACTGTGTTCCAAAATTGTGACAGAGGCCCCGGCTCTCGCTGCGGTAATGGCTGCCGTCAAGCCTGCTGCCCCTCCACCAATCACATAAATCTGTCTGCCCATAGTGCATCCCTTCCTTTTCTATCACACATCATTTAAGACAAACTCACCAGTCCCGCATCCACCATCTCCTGCAGGGACTTCAAAATACCAAATTTACCATGTTCCCAGGTCAGTCCTCCCTGGAAATAAACTGCATAAGGCTCTTTCATAGGACCGTCTGCACTAAGCTCAATGGAAGACCCCTGCACAAAGGCACCTGCTGCCATGATCACCTGACTGTCATATCCCGGCATATCCCATGGTTCCGGATCCACATAGCTGTCCACAGGAGCAGCATGCTGAATTCCCTTACAGAAAGCAACCACCCCTTCCGGTGTACCAAGGGTAACTGCCTGAATAATATCCTGCCGCGGCTCTCTGCCGTCAGGTACCACCGCAAAGCCCAGCTTCTCATAAACATTTGCCGCAAAAATTGCACTTTTCAGAGCGCTTCTGGTAACCGTAGGTGCCAGGAAAAAACCCTGGAAGAAGGAACCATTGACTCCAAGGGTAGCGCCCACCTCCTTGCCAAGTCCCGGGGAAGTCATACGGTAAGAGGCATTCTCCACGTACTCCTCTTTTCCCACAATATATCCGCCAATGGGAGCCAGACCGCCTCCAGGATTCTTAATGAGAGAGCCAACCATCAAATCTGCTCCCACATCGGTAGGCTCAATGGTATCCACAAACTCACCGTAGCAGTTGTCTACCATACAGATAATATCCGAACGAATATTCTTGATAAAAGTAATCAACTCACCAATCTGTTTCACAGAAAAAGAAGGTCTGGTCAGATATCCTTTGGAACGCTGAATGGTAACCATCTTAGTTTTTGGCGTGATGGCCTTTTCAATGGAAGCATAGTCAAAGGTTCCATCCTCCAAAAGTTCCACCTGACTATAAGTTACACCATATTCAGCCAGGGAACCACGGCTGGGACGGATTCCAATTACTTCTTCCATAGTATCATAGGGCTTGCCCACTGGAGAAAGCAGCTCATCTCCAGGACGCAGATTTCCAAAAAGGGCTACTGCCAGAGCATGAGTTCCACAGGTAATCTGGGGGCGGACCAGTCCCGCTTCCGTATGAAAAGTATCTGCATATACCTGTTCTAACGTATCTCTTCCCAGATCATTGTATCCGTATCCTGTTGATGGATAGAAGCAGGACTCACTGACACGATTTTTCTGCATGGCATGAATCACTTTTAACTGATTATACTCTGCCACAGCATCCAACTTTTGAAATCTCCTAGCCAAAGATTCTTCCACCTGACGTCCAAACTCATAAACATCCTCCCGGATGCCCATTTTTCCATATAGCGCTTTCCTAATACTCATTTACATATTCCTCTTTCTATACATATCTTCATCATGTCCTCCAGAATTCTCTCTTCCTCGTAGCCATAATCCTGTTTGTTCATCCAGATGACATCCTTTTCTCTCTTAAACCAGGTAATCTGCCGCTTGGCAAAATGTCTGGTATCACGTTTTAAAATGCGGATGGCTTCTTCCTGGGAATATTCTCCATCCATCCATGCCAGCAGTTCCTTGTATCCAAGTCCCTGCATGGAAACCATATTCCGGTCATACCCCATTTCCTTCAAACGCTGCACTTCCTCCACCAGTCCATCTTCAAGCATCTGATCCACTCTTGCATCGATACGACTGTAAAGACGGCTGCGCTCATCGTTTAATACAAAATAGGCCAGGTTATAAGGACTTTCCTTCTGACTTTCCTGTTCGTTGTGTTTCGAAATGGGGAACCCATTCTCCTTGTAAAATTCCAGGGCACGAATCACACGCTTCACATTGTTGGCATGAATCTGTTCTGCCGATGCCGGGTCCACCTCCCGTAATCGGTCGTGAAGCTTCTGTGGTCCTGCCTCCCTGGCCAACGCTTCCAGCCCTGCGCGATAAGCAGTGTCCTCATTGCCCTCTGTAAAATCGATATCTCTGGCAAGGGCCTGAATGTAAAACCCTGTCCCCCCCACTACCAAAGGAACCTTTCCCTTTTGGTAAATCTCATCCATAGCTGCCTTTGCCATGGACTGAAAACGAACCACATGAAACTCCTCCTCAGGCTTTAACTCGTCCACCAGATAATGAGTGACACCCTGCATTTCCTCCGGCCGGATTTTGGCAGAGCCGATATCCATATATTTATATACCTGCATAGAGTCCGCAGAGATGATCTCACAATTTGCCCGCTTTGCCAGCGCAATGGACAATGTTGTTTTCCCCACTGCAGTGGGGCCAGTCAGTACGATCAATGGTTTTTTCATCACAACACCTACACAATCCTCTTAAATTTCTTCTCCAGCTCCGCCTTCGTCATAGAAATGATGGTGGGTCTTCCATGGGGACAGTGATAAGGATTATCCAACCCGAGAAGCTCGTCAATTAACCGATCTGCCTCCATAGGAGACAATCTCTGATTTCCCTTCACGGCAGCCTTACAGGCAGTAGTAGCCAGCTTGTGAAGTAAAAGATCCGGCGACTGCTTTCCTTCTTTATCCAGACTCCCCAAGATTTCCAAAAACAAATCCTCCTCTGCCACGCCGTATAGATTGGCAGGAACTGCACGGATATTGTACTCTCTGCCTCCAAAATGCTCAATCTCAAATCCAAATTCTGCAAAAAGCTTCCTATGCTCTTTTAACAAAACCTGCTCCTCCAGGGTAAGGGATACCACCATAGGAGGGCTGAGATACTGAGAAGTGATTTCTCTCGTCTCCAGCTCCTTCACAATCCGTTCATACAACACCTTCTCATGAGCAGCATGCTGGTCAATAATATAGAACGAATCCTCATACTGAACCAGCCAATACGTATCAAATAACTGCCCTATGAGGCGATGATGGTTTCTGGCCTCTTTGGATAAAAGAGGCTGCTGCCCTATGATGGTTTCCTGTTTATATTCCCCGGCAGGTAGAATAGACGACTCCTGAGAAGGATTTATAATTTTCGTTTCCTTCTCTTTATTCTGAATCCGTGTATTTTCCTGCTTCTCTGAAAAATGTTGGGATAAATGTTCATTATATCTGGACAGTGGCTCAGGTGCTGCAGATGGAGGCTCCTGTTTCTCCATAGTATTTTTTCTTAGGTCTGGAACTGACACTGGAGAATTCCGCTTCACAGAAGCTGTCGGGGTATCAGCAACAGATTCTTTCGGACTTTCATAGCTCCCCTGCTCTCGTATCATGCCAGCTTTGGATAATGCAGCTTCCAAAGTGCCTTTTTCCACAGGTGCTGCATTTCTCAGACGATTTTTCTCAAAAGGCTCCGGCACACTTCCTTTTGGAAGGGAGGTACCCGGTTTCTTTATAGGAGCTTCTTTCTCAAAAGACACCTCCGGAATCAGCTCCTTATGATACAGCGCATCAGAAAGTGTCCGATATACCGTATGATACACATCCTGCTCCCTGGAAAAACGCACTTCCATCTTGGCTGGGTGTACATTCACGTCCAAATCATTGCCTGTCATGGTAATCTGCAATGACACGAAGGGAAACTTATGCTGCATCATAAATCCCTTATAGGCATCCTCAATGGCCTTGGTAAGAATCTTATTTTTCACATACCGTCCATTTACGTAATAATTCTCAAAGTTTCTGTTTCCACGGGAAATAGTGGGCTTGCCAATGTAACCTTCCATTTCCAGATAATCATTTTCAAAACGAATTTCCAAAAGCTCTCTTGTCAACTCCCGTCCGTAAATCTGATAAATCACATCCTTCTGATTTCCATTTCCGGAAGTGTGAAGCTTTACCTGTCCATTCATCATATATTTAAAAGAGACCTCCGGATGGGACAGCGCCATCTGCTCCATCAGACTGCTGATATAGCCTCCCTCCGTCACGGCAGTCTTTAAAAACTTGCTTCTGGCAGGAACGTTGTAGAAAAGATTTCGCACCAGAAAGGTTGTTCCCTCTGGTGCTCCAATTTCCTCCATAGACTTTTCCACGCCGCCTTCAATCACATAACGGACTCCCGCCATCTGGGAAGCAGTCTTTGTAATCAACTCCACCTGGGAGACTGCGCTGATACTGGAAAGAGCCTCACCGCGAAATCCCAGGGATACGATCTGCTGCAAATCCTCCACCTTTTCAATTTTGCTGGTGGCATGACGCAAAAAGGCCACAGGAACCTGTTCCTTTTCAATACCGCTTCCATTGTCCGTGATGCGGATAAAAGTCTTTCCTCCGTCCTTTACCTCCACCGTCACTGCCGAGGAACCGGCATCGATGGCATTTTCCACCAGCTCCTTTACTACGGAGGAAGGACGCTCCACCACCTCTCCGGCAGCAATCTTGTCTATTGTTATCTGGTCCAGTATTGCTATTTTTCTCATTCTCTACTCCAACTATGATACTGTCACAATCTTACCAACGGTTTTTCAGTTTGTTTTGCAATTTATATAAGAAATTCAATGCGTCCATGGGTGTCAGATTGGAAATATCCACTTCCTCCAGCTCCCGAATGATATCATCGTTTTGAACTGTATCAAATAAAGACATCTGCTCCATATCCACTGGATCAAAGGTCATGGTACTTTTCCTGGCAGTGGCAATATCCTTCACCGCAGAAATGATATCGGTATCGGTAAGCTGATCCACCAGCTCTTTTGCCCGCTTGATCACAGAATCCGGCACGCCTGCCAACTTGGCAACCTGAATACCGTAGCTTTTATCTGCTCCGCCCTTTACAATTTTGCGAAGGAACACAATGTCATCGCCCTGCTCCTTCACAGCAATACAATAATTGGTCACACCGGAAAGCTTTCCTTCCAGCTCCGTCAGTTCATGATAATGGGTTGCAAATAACGTCTTGGCTCCGATTAGCTTGGTGTTGTTAATATACTCAATCACTGCCCAGGCAATACTCAATCCATCAAAAGTGCTGGTTCCCCTTCCGATCTCATCCAGAATCAGAAGACTGTTGGAAGTAGCATTTCGAAGAATATTGGCAACCTCTGTCATTTCCACCATAAAGGTACTCTGACCGCTGGCAAGATCGTCAGAGGCTCCCACTCGCGTAAAAATCCGGTCCACAATTCCAATGTTTGCCTTATCTGCCGGAACGAAGCTTCCGATCTGGGCCATAAGAACAATCAGTGCAGTCTGACGCATATACGTAGACTTTCCTGCCATATTGGGTCCTGTAATAATGGAGATTCTCTTCTTATTGTTATCCAAAGTGGTATCGTTTGGAATAAACATATCGTTGGTAATCATCTGCTCCACAACCGGATGGCGGCCATTTTTAATGTCGATGACACCTTTCGTATTTAGCTTGGGGCGAACATAATTATTTCTCTGTGCCACCAGCGATAAAGAAGCCAGCACATCAATATTAGCCACAGCCTTAGCTGTCTGCTGAATACGCTTTACTTCCTGCCCAATCTGCTGGCGTACCTGAGCAAATAAATCGTACTCCAGTGCAAACAATTTGTCTTCTGCGCCAAGAATCATATCTTCCAGTTCCTTCAGCTCAGGTGTAATATAACGTTCTGCATTGGCAAGGGTCTGCTTGCGGGTATAGTCATCCGGCACCAGATGTTTAAAGGAATTAGTCACTTCCAGATAATAACCAAAGACACGGTTATACTTCACCTTCAGGTTCTTGATTCCCGTACGCTCTTTCTCCCGTTCTTCCAATTCTGTGAGCCACTTTTTGCCCTCTGATTTGGAACGACGATAGGTATCAACATCCTTATTATAGCCATCCCGAATAATACCTCCCTCTTTCATGGCAAGAGGCGGCTCTTCCACAATGGCACGGGTAATCAACTCAAACAAATCTTCCAGAGCATCCATCTGATTCTTAATCTCTTTCAGAAGAGGGGAATTAAATTCCCCCATAATCTTCTCAATATGAGGAAGCATGGACAGAGAGGACGAAAAAGCAATCAAATCTCTGGGGTTGGCACTGTTATAGCTGACCCGGCTGATGATACGCTCCATGTCATAAATTGGATTTAAATACTCTCGAATCTCATCCCTGAGCATGGCCTTGTTATTCAATTCCTCAATAGCTTCCAGACGCCCATTGATGGCATCCGGATCAATGAGAGGCTGTTCCACATATTTGCGCATGGTTCTGGCTCCCATGGCTGTCTTAGTCTTATCAAGCACCCACAAAAGAGTGCCTCGCTTCTTTTTTTCCCGAAGCGTCTCCACAAGCTCCAGATTTCTCCGGCTGGAACTGTCTATGAGCATGTAGCAGTCTGCAGAATAGGGGTGAATAGTAGTCATATGACTTAAATCCCTCTTCTGCGTTTCAATCAGGTATTGGAATAGTGCTCCCACAGCGATGGTGCCGCTGTCACAGTCCTTCAATCCAAGACCTTCCAGGGTTCCTACATGAAAATGCTCCATCAGCGTCTGACGGCATTTGTCATCGTCAAAATACCAGGAATCCAGAGAATATACGGTGATTCCCAGACGATTACGCAAATCTTCCAGATCCACTCCGCTGACACAGAAAGAATCATTACAGATAATTTCTGCCGGAGAGAACTTGTTGATCTCATCCAGCAGCTTCTGACTCTTGTCCACCTCTGTCACGTAACAGTCTCCTGTGGTTATATCAGCGACAGCACATCCATATTGATTTTCCAGGGAAACGATGCTCATAAGATAATTATTCTTCGATTCATCCAGCGACTGGGTATCCAGGTTCGTTCCCGGTGTAACCACACGGATGACTTTTCTTTTTACCAGACCCTTGGTAGTCTTGGGATCGCTGACCTGCTCCCCGATGGCCACCTTATAGCCTTTTTCAATCAATTTATTAATATATGTATCAACAGCATGAAAAGGCACGCCGCACATGGGTGCCCTTTCTTCCAGTCCACAATCCTTTCCAGTCAGGGTAATATCCAGTTCTTTGGAGGCAGTGATTGCATCTTCAAAAAACATTTCATAGAAATCACCCAATCGATAAAAGAGAATACAGTCTTTATATTCTTCTTTGGTGTTTACATATTGCTGCATCATCGGGCTCAACGCCATTTTGTATTCTCAACTCCTTTGTTTACGAGATTTTCCCGCACTTCTTTCTATTCATTGCATATTTTGCTGTAAAATTTTAAATGGTCACAAAGCTTTCACATGTTTGCTAAAATAAATTCTTTTTAAATTAATTCTCCAATGTAATAGAACCCTTTGCATTCCGTCAGTTTCACGTCTACAATCTTACCAATCAAATCTGCTCCTCCCCGGAAATGCACCAGAAGGTTGTTGCTCAAACGTCCTGTTACCAGAGCTGCATCCTGATGATTGATTTGTTCCACCAAAACGGGCTGTACCGTGCCCTCATGAACAGCACACACTTCAGTAGCGATGGACTGAACTTCTTTTAAAAGCCGGTCAAAGCGGTCCTTCACCACATCATCTGGCACCTGATTTTCCATGACAGCAGCAGGAGTTCCACTTCTCTTGGAATAGATAAAAGTAAAAGCACTGTCATATCGCACCTTACGTACCACATCTAATGTCTCCTGAAAATCCTCTTCCGTCTCTCCCGGAAATCCCACGATAATGTCGGTGGTCAGTGAAATATCCGGTACTGCCGTTTTAATCTTTTCCACCAGATTCAGATACTGTTCCTTCGTGTATCGGCGGTTCATCTTCTTTAAAATCTCTGTACTTCCTGACTGCACCGGAAGATGCAGATGCTTACAGACCTTTTTGGAATTGGCCATCACCTCAATCAGCTCGTCTGACAAATCCTTAGGGTGAGAAGTCATAAAGCGAATACGCTCCAGTCCTTCAACCTTTTCAATTTCCTGAAGAAGCCGGGCAAAACTTATGGGTTCTTCCAGATTCTTTCCATAAGAATTCACATTCTGTCCCAACAGCATTACTTCCACCACGCCATCTGCCACCAGGCGCTTAATCTCATCGATGATTGCCTCTGGCGTTCTGCTTCTCTCACGGCCGCGAACATAAGGAACAATACAATAGCTGCAGAAATTGTTGCAGCCAAACATAATATTCACGCCTGACTTAAAGTCATACTTACGCTCTGCCGGCAAATCTTCCACAATCTGATCGGTATCCTTCCAGATGTCAATGACCATCCTCTGAGACTCCAAGGCGGTAACAAGAAGCTCCGGGAATTTGTAAATGTTGTGCGTACCGAAAATCAGATTAACGAAGGAGTAGCTTTTCTTTATCTTCTCTACTACATGAGATTCCTGCATCATACAGCCGCAGAGTGCGATCATCATATAAGGATTCTTCTTACGAAGTCCTTTCAGTTTACCCAAATGACCATATACCTTTAAATTGGCATTTTCCCGAACGGTGCAGGTATTATAAATTACAAAGTCCGCCTCTTCCGAGTCAATCACTTCGTAACCAATCAACTCAAGGATACCAGTTATTTTCTCAGAATCACGAAAATTCATTTGGCAACCGAAGGTTTGAGGGCATGCAGTAAGCTTACGTCCTAATTCCTGAGATTTTTCTTTTACATATTGACGAGCTTTTTTTATATAGTAATACTGTCTCTCTGGCTCCCCTGCAGGAGCTGGATTTTCAAGATTAATCTTGTCCAGTATTTCCTCAAACTCCACCGTCTTTTTATCATTATGCATGTTATGCTTATCCTTTCTGCTTAAAATATGCTAATCCATTATACTTCATGGAGGAGTTTTTTTCAATCATGAAAATTCCGACTACTAATAGGGCTCTCTATTCCGGTATTATTACAGTCAAAAAACAGTTATAAAACAATTCACTTTTTGCCCGCATCTGAAAAGCTGGGCTTCATCTCTTCTGACCGCATTGAAAAAAACCTCCCAGGGTGAATCCAAAATCGATCAGCTTCTCTTCCAGCTCTGATTTCCTGCAAACAGGCAGCTTTATCTCTACTTCTATCATGTTCTTTTCCTCCCTGACAGTACACATTTATATAATATCCGTTGGACAGTGATAACGGTCTTTTCCTTTGCTTGCCCGTCCATATTCAATGGCTTTCTGAGGACAGTCACAGATGCATTTCATACAATGGGTGCATTTTCCCTTCCAATATGGTTCTTTATTGATGAGATCAATGTTATGAAGCGGACAGACCTTCTCACATATTCCACATCCGATGCAGTCATCTGTAACACGGAATTTCTTGTCCTTTACAATAAAATCATAAAACACCTGATTTACAACGCTGCTGGACAATTTATCTCTGCAGGAAAGCTTAGGCTCCTTGAAAGATTCTCCTGCCTTTATACTGGCCATGGCCTCGTAAATAACCGGATGAGCAGCTTTCACAATCTTTCTGAAACACCAGTGGCTTTTCAGAATTAATCGTTTCCAAACTTCGTTTCCGAATCTGAGCCGTAATGGAATACAACGTATCTTCTATTCCCTCTGAAATCACCTTTGCCACATAGGCACTGTTTCCTGTTCCTGAAAAATATAAAATCATACGATTCACATCCCTTTTGTGGTATTGTTCTGTCTTATCAAAAATAACTACATCCAGCAAGGACAAATCAGGCGCTCAAACTTCCTTCAAGCCTCATAATATAAAAATGATGGGAGATTTATAATAAAACTTTTCTATTGAAGTATTTTCACAAAATCCGGAATCTTCCGTCTGTAAATCCTGCCTGAGAATGCCTCATGGGGCAACTCGTAGAAGGCTGCATCTTCAGGGCATATGGGACGATACATAGGGTCTGCGATGATTACAGACATGTCCTTTAAGATTTTTTCCAGCTCTTCCTCCTCTGATGCCCTCACATCTCCTGGTACAAACAATCCCTCCTCTGCCTCAAGTGGACAGATTACCTTCACAGCTTTTCCATGTACCTGGGAAATAGCTGCTGCCATGGAACCGGAAAGGACGCTCTCACCAATGAGAGCTATCTTAGAATCCACAGAATCCGGACGAGCATTACAGGAAATGATAGATTTTCCTGTGTCTGCAGCAGTCCGGAGGTCTGTGGCAATCTGATTTACAAACCTTCCCACCGGAGTCCCCACCACATAGGGAGTACCAAACTTCTTCTGCAAAAGACGTGCTGCAGGCAGTCCCACAGAGGATACCACAAGATTCACATCCGCCCAGCCTGCCTGGGAAATCTCTTCCAGACTACTTCCCATTGCCATACAGCTCACCAGAGCAAAACCCTCCTCTTTAAGCAATTCCTTCATGGATTCCACCGTTCCTGTCACAGAAAAATCAAGGGGTGTCACGCCAAGCAGATTCACACGGATTCCATCTGCATCGCAGTCTGACTGCTCCTCACACCCATCTCCTGTATAATAATCTGCAATCTTCTCCAAAGCCATCCCCACTCCATACACATAGGAATGTGTTCCATTGGTTGGGAAATAGAAGACAGGAATTCCTGCCTTCCTCTCAATCACTGAAGCAATGGCATCAAAGTCTGTTCCATTTAACATGGGAATGGGAGTTCTTGCCAAAGCCACAAATTGTGGTGACAGCTGCTTTGCCGCTGTCACCACATCGTCAATCAGCTTATCGTCATTCCCCATAATAGCATCAATTTCTGCCAAGCCGGAAATGAAGATCAAGCTATCCATAGCATACCATCGCGGTTCGTCATGAGTATTGTAGGTAGAATTACAGCCGGAAGGGTCGTGCATTACCACCATGCCCCCCAGTTCGTACAATGCGGAACAAACGCCGGAAACGTCTGCCGTATAAGTTGATATTCTTCTTGCCACTTGTCTCATATACAGCTCTCACACCCCAATCCTTTTCGTTTGATCAAATCTTCCGTATCCTTTTCTTCTAAAAATGCTTCCGTCATCAATTCTGCCATCTTACAGATTCCTGAAAATCCATACAGGCCGCCGCCCTCCACCATGTTCACAAAATACGGTGTTCCAGTGAAATAAGCTGCTTTCTGTCCGATGGCCAGTACCTTTGTTTCAATAATTCTGGGAAGCACACGCATTTTTACATGAATGGTGGAATAGATCATAAGCTGAGGATTATGAGCCTGCAGCCATCGAAAATCCTCCTCCTCATCGGGAATAAAGCTGTCTGCATAGACACGGATCACAGAAAATCCATGTTCCAATAGTAGACGTGCCAGTCCCAACGGTCTTGGAATAGCTGTATAATCAATGACGATCGGCGTATCTCCAATCACCTCTTTTGCTTTTTGCAACGCTGCCTCACAACGCTCCATCCGTTCCTTCACATCCAAAGGCGCCACCTGAAGCTCCTTCGCCAACAGCTCCAGATACCCTGCAATCTCTTCATATCCAAAACACTGAGGCAGATACAGATGCTTCATCCCCAGCCGTTCCTTCAAAGTTTCTGCCGGAATCTTCCCTACGGGAAGCAGCGTCAGATTCAGGTAACTCTCTCCCATGGAAAGATACTCCTCAAAAGTCTTACAGGCGGAAATCTGTTTTAACTCACATCCGGCACGCCCCACCAGCTCCACCAGCTCACAGTCTTTATCCACCCTCAGCGTATTCCCAATAATATTCACAGACTTAGAGTTTAATGGCTGTGCCTCCAGACAAGAGTACAGCTCCCGTCTCAGGCGCTGGTCCGGCGTTATCCCTGCTTTTTGCAAAATGCAATCCATATATCCTTCCACAAAATAAATGTCCGGATAACGGCTCCTCAGTACCCGATACACCATAGGAATGTCGCATCCCATAAACCGATGGACACAGCTTGGGAATACAATCACCGCTGGAGGCTTTCGATCCAGATGTTCCAAAATATCAGTCACACCGTCAATGATCAGCTCCTCCATATCTCCGTCTAAAATGTTCTCTTCTTTCACAGTGATTGTAGAAAAACGATGAGAGGCATTCATCTCCGCCGCCGTCAGCACCACTCCCCGGTTACAATTTCCGGTACAGATATAAATCTGATGGGCATCGGGAATCAGCATCCCAATATGTACAATATTCCAGGTACCGTGAGCCGCTGAGTTGTATTCCAGCTGAGAAGGAAAGGGCACCGGATAGGAAGTCTCGCTGATAGGCCAGGCGGCTTCCAGTTCGCTTACCAGTCCGTGTATTTTCTTTAACATATCACCACTCCAATCCGCAGATTTCTGCCACCTGAGAAGCCAGGAAACGGTATTCTTCTGCCATTTCACTGTCCGAAAAGGCCTCCAGCACTGTCTTATGCATTTCCTCTGCATCCAATACCAACTCACTATGATTCAAAGAGCCGATAACCGTACTGTGGACATCCTCTGCCAGTTCCTGAACCTTCTCCTCCTCCCGCTTCACATTTCTGCGGTTTAAAATCAATCCTCCGAGAGTCGCATAGCCCCGGTCTTTAAAATTCTCCACTGCCATAGCAATGTTGGCTGCTGCATGAATCGCCATGTTTTCTCCGGAGGTGATAATCAGTACTTTGTCCGCATAACCGCCCCGCATGGGCATGGAAAATCCGCCGCAGACCACATCTCCCAAGACGTCATAGATTACCACGTCCGGCTGATATATGTCATAAGCGCCCTTTTCCTTTAACTTATCCAAAGCCGCTATGATTCCCCGTCCTGCACAGCCCATGCCGGGAGAAGGACCTCCCGCTTCCACACAGAGAACTCCCTGATATCCCACCTTCACCATGTCTTCCAGTGTAAAATCGTTTTTGCGGCTCCGCACCAGCTCCAAGACTGTAGTCATCGACTCCCCATGAAGAAGACTAACGGTAGAATCTGCCTTGGGGTCACAGCCAATCTGCATAACCGTAAAACCCTTCTCTGCAAAAGCTGCTGCCAAATTGGAAACAGTGGTGGATTTTCCGATGCCACCCTTTCCGTAAACTGCTATTTTAATCATGTTTCTTTATCCTTTCTTAAATCCAATCCATAAAGAACACGGTCTGTAAAATCTGGAATCCGCCAAAATCAACCTGCATTGGAAGATTCTTCACAGGCCTGTGTCTTAACAGATTCTGGGCAGCAGCTCTCCACCCGGAGGAGGAAGCAATGTCTCAGCTCCGATTTCTGTGCGCATCACCACCCGGCCCGGCATATCTTCTGTCACTTCTCCAATGATTGCTGCATTAGCAGAATATTTTCCCTGGCGAAGAGTCTCAAGCAGTGCGGGAGCTTCTTCCTTGGGCGCAAAAATCACCAGGCGTCCCTCACAGGCAAGATACAATGGCTCTAACCCTAACATACCACAGACACCACGCACGCCGTCTGCCACTGGAATATCCTGGGCATTCAGGCGGATTCCCACGTTGCTTTGCTCTGCAATTTCATACAGCACCGTTCCCACACCACCTCTTGTGGCATCACGAATGACATGAATATTTTTCGTGGTATCCATCATCGTCTTTACCGTTCCCCAGAGAGGTGCACAGTCGCTGGTCACATCGGCCTCAATTCCAAATTCATTTCTCGCCAAAAGAATGGTACAGCCATGACGGCCCACATCACCAGAAACAATAACTGCATCTTTGGGTTTAGCTTTAAAGCCGGAAGTTTCCATTCCTTCCTGAATCCGTCCGATTCCAGTTGTGGTGATAAATACTCCGTCCACCTGCCCCTTACCAGCCACCTTAGTATCTCCAGCCACGATTTTTACACCGGCTTCAGCCGCTGTCTTTTCCATGGCTGTCACGATTTCTTCTAATTTATCCATAGGAAAACCTTCTTCAATAACAAAGGCACAGGATAAATATAATGGTTTTGCTCCCATACAGGCCAGGTCGTTCACTGTACCGCAGATGCTCAATTTTCCGATATTCCCCCCCGGAAATTCCGCAGGAGAAACAATAAAGCCATCCGTGGTAAATGCCAGCTTGGCTCCATCTACAGTCAACACCGCAGCATCGTCGGAGGTCAGCTCCGGATTTGCAAAATGTGCCTTAAATACCTGATCAATCAATTCAGAGGTCTGACGGCCTCCTGCCCCGTGGGCCAATGTTACTTTCTTACTCATTTTCCATTCCTCCATACTGATAATATGCTGAACATGCGCCCTCACTGGAAACCATACAGGCTCCGATGGGGTGTAATGGGGTACATCCTTTACCAAATACCTTACAGTCTGACGGCTTACATTTTCCCTGAAGCACCTCACCGCAGCGGCATGCTGGATTTGGCTTGCCCTGAACAGCAGGCAGGTGAAAATGCTCTCTGGCATCGTACTCTATATAAGCCTCTCTTAAGCGAACTCCGGAATTCGGGATGATTCCAAGCCCTCTCCACTCCGAAGCACAAGGCTCCATCAATTCTTCCATAATTGTCTGGGCGGATTTGCTTCCCTGCTTGGTCACCACTCTTGGATAACAGTTAACAAAGAAGTCCCTCCCCTCCTGCAACTTGGTGATTACTACCGCCAACGCCGTCATAATCTCACTGGCAGTAAATCCTGTCACTGCGCCGCTGATTCCATGGTCCCTTGCCAGTTCCTCACACAACTGTGTTCCGGTAATGGCGTTGACATGGCCAGGATACAAAAAGGCGTCGGCGCTTCCCTTTAATGTGCGATAAGCATTCGGCATGGTCTTGTTAGCGGTAAGAATGGAGAAATTAGTCAGTCCTGCCTCTTTTGCCCTTTTCACTGCAAGGCAGCTTGCCGGGGTAGTAGTTTCAAATCCAACCGATAAAAATACCACCTGTTCTTTAGGATTTTTCCTGGCATACTCCACTGCATCAATAGGAGAATATACGATTTGTACCCTGGCTCCTTCTGAGCGGGCCACCGCCAGGCTTTTGGCGGTTCCCGGTACACGGATCAAATCACCGAAAGTACAGACGGTGGCGTGATGCTCCAAAGCCAGCATCACTGCCTCATCGATAAATCCCACTGGTGTTACACAGACCGGACAGCCGGGTCCTGAAATCAGTTCAATTTGTTTTGGCAGAATCTTTCGGATTCCCAGCCGAAAAATCTCATGGGTATGGGTTCCGCAGACTTCCATAATTCTAAGCTTCGGTCCGTCATAGGATTCGATGATCTCTCTGGCAGACTTTTTCTTTGTTTCCTGCATTTAAATCTCCTCCATAATGCGATCCGTTTCACTTTTATCCTCTTCTGTAATTCTGGCGATGGCGATTCCTGCGTGAACCATCACATAATCCCCTGGCTCCAGCTCATCCAGCAATTCTGCGGATACTTCTCTTCTCGCACCGGATGCATCCACCACCGCCATTCCATTTTTCAAGGTAACTACCTTTGCCGGTAACCCTACACACATAATTCATACTCCTTTCCAGATATCGAAATTTTTGTCCTTCTATTCTCTTATAAACGAACTAGTTCCATTGCTTTTTTCAATTATTTCTTTTTATTGATCCGCTGCATAGCAGCCACTGCCTGCCCCAGTGCAATCCCTCCATCGTTTGGAGGAATCAGACTGTGAGTTAAAACGGTAAAGCCAGCCTTCTGCAATTTCTCACAGCTTAGCCGCACCAGCAGCTGATTCTGATAAACGCCGCCGCTTAATGCCACAACAGACAGCCCCGTCTTCCCTCTGGCTTTCACACTGACATCCAATACCATTTTTGCCAACTGTTCATGGAACAAATACGCCAGCAAACCAGAATCACGGCCCCCCAGATAAGCTTCCGTCAGGCATTGCACCAGTTCCTTCGTTGGAAGAATATACAAATCCTGCCCCACCGAACATTCCGCCTGCTTTGACAGCTGCTGCGCTGAAAGCCATGTTTCTTCCATGGGCTTCTTCCCACAGCAAATGCAAGCCTCCTCATACTCCTTAGCCGCAAACTCCAGTGCAATGGAGGCTTCTCCCTCAAAGGTGGACGCTTTGCGAATCTGTAAAATGGCACTAATGGCATCAAAAAGTCTTCCTGTACTGGTGGAAATCACACTGTTGATATGATTGTCCGCCATGGCAAATTGTACCTTTGCCGCTTTTTCTTCACACAGATTCAACTTATGAATCAGCTCCATGGTCTTTTCTTTTTCCTTGTAAATCCCATACAGCATGGATACGGCAATTCTCCAGCCTTCTCTGGCAGAGCTGTCACCGCCCACCTGAAGAAAGGGATGAATATGCCCCAGCCGCTCAAACCCATTGTAATCCGCCATTAAAATCTCACCGCCCCAGATGGTTCCATCTGTTCCATAACCGGTACCATCAAAGGAAATGCCGATGACAGGTTTGGAATAGTCATTCTCCGCCATACAGGATAAAATGTGGGCGTAATGGTGCTGCACCTCCACCACCGGAAGTCCAAGTTCTTTTGCCACGTAGGTGGTGTTATACTGGGGATGCAGGTCACAGGCCACCACAGTAGGTGAAGCTTCCAAAAGCCCCTCCATACGGACAATGGATTCTTTCAGTGCCTTTACCGTACGCATATCTCCCATGTCTCCAATATAAGGGGATGGATAAAACAGATCGTTTTTTCCAAGGCAAAAAGTATTCTTCAATTCTCCCCCCACTGCCAGTACTTCGCCGGAAAATCCGTTAGAAGTCATAAAGGGCAATGGTGCGTATCCTCTGGAACGGCGGATCATATAAGGCTTTCCCCGATAAAAATCCATCACCGAGTCATCCGCCCGCAGACGGATCAGACGATTATGAGAGAGAATTCCATCACACATGCCAGAAAGCTCTGACAGAGCATCTGCATCATCCCGGCAGATAGGAGCACCGGAAACATTGCCGCTGGTCATCACAAGACAATCCGGCATTTCCCGCCCATCATCATATTGAAACAGCAAAAGCTGTACCGGAGCGTAAGGAAGCATCACACCCACCTTGGGATTTCCCGGTGCCACAGCAGGGCAAATCTTTCCACCCTCCCTTTTCTTTAACAAAATAATCGGTTTTTGGTGTCCGTCCAGAATGGGAAGCTGTTCTTCCTCCACCTGACATTCCCGTCGAACCGTATTCAGATCACGGATCATCACAGCAAACGGCTTGACCGGACGGGTTTTCAAAATCCGCAGCCGCTCCACTGCCCGTTGGTTAGTGGCATCGCAGCAGAGATGAAATCCGCCGATTCCTTTGACGGCCACGATTCCTCCCTCCCGGATCATCC
>CAMQZX010000049.1 GCA_947039785.1 uncultured Lachnospiraceae bacterium
GCAAAGGCATTGCAAAATGTCCATTGAAGGTTATGGATAAGAAATATTTGGATATACATATTTTTTCTGATCAAAGTTCTATTGAGATATTTAGTAACAATTATCAGAATAATATATCTTGTAATGTATATGCTTCTGATCAGCAAAACCAAAATTATATCACTGTTAATTCGGGAGAGGCTTCTGTCGAGTATCTTAAAACATGGAGTCTGGAAGAAAACGAGCGATAAAGGTATGCTTGCATTTCATAGATTCAGATTTATATTTTTTCACAGGCATAAAAAGTATGATCTTTCGACTTTAATATTATATGGTTGGATAAATCCCCTACTTGCCCTAAAAATGACAAGTGGGGGATTTTTATATGGTTTAACTACATAAACGTTTTTACTGAGATTCAGAGAAAAATACTCTGGACATGAATACTTTATTGCAGTAAAATAGGGCTTGTGAAAATTTTATCGGCAGTATCTGAATTCAGAATGTGTTAGAAAATTGTCTGTTACAGCAAAACAGGTTATTTTCTAACATATTCTGTCAGAATTGGTCGAAGATACGAAAGGAAGAGAAGGAAGATGAGCAATCTTACAGAGATCAGATGGCACGGCCGCGGCGGCCAGGGTGCCAAGACGGCTGCACTGTTACTGGCAGACGTAGCATTTCAGACAGGAAAATACGTACAGGGCTTCCCTGAGTACGGTCCGGAGCGTATGGGTGCCCCTATTACCGCTTACAATCGAATCAGCGACACCGTAATCCGTGCCCATTCCAATATCTACGATCCTCAGTATGTGGTGGTGGTAGATGAGTCCCTTCTGGAAGCAGTGGATGTGACCAGCGGGCTGAAAAAGGACGGCGCTATTCTTGTAAACACACAGCGCAGCAAAGAGGAGATCATTCCTCATCTGAAGGGATACGAAGGAAAGGTGTACATCATTGATGCCCACAAGGTATCCATGGCTACCATGGGAAAATATTTCCCCAACACACCAATGCTGGCTGCTATTGTGAAAGTGGCGGGCATCATGGAGAAGGATAGATTCTTAAAGGAAATGGAAGCTTCATTCAAGCATAAATTCGCAGGTAAACCTGAGGTAATCGAAGGTAATATGAAAGCGTTGGAGATGGCATTTGAGGAGGTGCAGTAATGGCGACAGATATCAGCAAATTAGGAGTGAAAGCAACCTGGAAGGACCTGACAGAAGGTATGATCATCGCCGGAGCAGGTACATCCAAGGAATTTAACACCGGTGAGTGGTCCACCGCCAAGCCGGAATTTATCGAAGAGAACTGTAAACAATGCTTACTGTGTACACCGGTCTGTCCCGATAGCTGCATTCCGGTTGTGGACGGCAAAAGAGGAGCATTTGACTATGAGCACTGCAAAGGATGCGGCATCTGTGTAAAAGCATGTCCTTTCGATGCAATCAAAATGGAAGGAGTGAATTAAGATGGCTAAAAGAGATCGTTTATCAGGAAATGAAGCGGTAGCAATCGCGTTAAGACAGATTAATCCGGATGTATTCCCCGCATTCCCCATCACTCCATCCACAGAGATTCCCCAGTATTTTGCCTCTTTCGTGGCAAACGGACAGGTGGATACTGAGTTTATTCCCGTTGAGAGTGAGCACAGCTCCATGAGTGCTGCCATCGGCGCATCCTCAGCAGGAGCAAGAAGCTTGACAGCAACTTCTTCCTGCGGACTTGCTTATATGTGGGAGGAATTATACATAGCAGCATCCAACAGACTGCCTCTGGCACTGGCTCTTGTAAACCGTGCCCTTTCCGGTCCGATTAACATCAACTGCGACCATTCCGACAGTATGGGAGCAAGAGATGCCGGATGGATTCAGATGTATGCGGAGAACAATCAGGAAGCTTATGACAACATGGTACAGGCATACCGTATTTCTGAGCATAAAGACGTACGTCTGCCTATCATGATCTGCCAGGACGGTTTTATCACCAGCCATGCTGTAGAAAACATTGAACTTCTGGAAGATGAAGAAGTAAAGAATTTCGTAGGTGAGTATGCCCCGGAGAATTATCTGTTGAATCCGGAATGCCCAATGGCGGTGGGGCCATATTCCATCACTGATTATTATATGGAAGCAAAACGTAATCAGGCGGAAGGTATGAAACATGCTGTACAGGTGGTAAAAGATGTGGCTAAGGAATTCGCTGCACTTTCCGGCAGAGAGTATGGACTGTTCGAGGAGTATCGTCTGGATGATGCAGAAACCGCTGTGGTTATGATCGGCTCCGTAGCAGGTACTACAAAAGATGCCATCGACAAATTGAGAGATCAGGGAGAGAAAGTGGGCTTATTGAAGATCCGTCTCTACCGTCCATTCCCCGCTGAGGAAATTGCCAAAGCACTGTCCCATGTGAAAGCAGTTGCCATTATGGACAGAGCAGAAGGCTACAGCAATCAGGGAGGTCCACTGGGAGCTGACGTGATGGCTGCGTTATACAGAGCAAGATCACAGGCGCTGGCAGTGAACTATGTCTATGGTCTGGGCGGACGTGACGTGCGCGTGGAAGACATGGAAGGCGTATTTGCAACCCTGAAACAGATTGCAGCAGACGGCGATGCAGGCGAGATGTATCGTTATCTGGGAGTTAGAGAATAAGGGGGAAGCCAAAGATGAGCTATAATTTTAAAGAGACAATGAGCAAACCGGAACGTCTGGCTCCGGGACATAGAATGTGCGCCGGCTGCGGCGGAACAATTGCAGTAAGAAACGTACTGCGCGGTCTTCATGAGGGAGACAAGGCAGTTATCGGTAATGCCACCGGATGTCTGGAGGTATCCACCTTCACTTACCCATATACTGCATGGGAAGACAGCTACATCCACAATGCCTTCGAAAATGCAGGTGCTACCTTAAGTGGTGTGGAAGGTGCTTACCGTGCTCTGAAGAAAAAGGGAAAACTGGACGAGACTTATAAATTTATTACTTTCGGCGGTGACGGCGGTACTTATGACATTGGATTACAGTCCTTATCCGGTGCCATGGAGCGTAATCAGGATATGGTATATGTGTGCTACGATAACGGCGCATACATGAACACCGGTATCCAGCGTTCCTCTGCCACACCAATGTATGCAGACACCACAACCACACCAGTGGGAAGTGAGAGTAACGGTAAGCCTCAGAATCGTAAAGATCTGGCTGCCATTATCGCAGCTCATGATGTTCCTTATGTGGCACAGACTACTTTCATTAAGAATTTCAAGGATCTGCATGTAAAGGCTGAGAAAGCCATCTACACACCCGGTGCTGCCTTCTTAAATATCATGGCTCCATGTCCCCGTGGCTGGAGATACAACACGCCAGATATCATGGAAATCTGCAGATTAGGTGTGGAGACATGCTACTGGCCGCTGTTTGAGGTGGTAGAGGGCAAATGGATCCTCAACTACGAGCCGAAGAAGAAGCTTCCAATTGAAGATTTCCTGATCAAGCAGGGAAGATTCAAACATCTGTTTAAGAAGGGAAACGAATATCTTCTGGAAGAGTTTCAGAAGGAAGTGGACAGAAGATGGGACGAGCTTATGTTTAGATGCTCCAGATAAGCGGTTGAAAATTGCATAATCATAAAGCAATAAAATATGGAAAGGCTGTTTTTCTCTTTGGAAGGGGAAAACAGCCTTTTTCACATGAATGAAGTATGTTATAGTTAATAAAATTGGACAGTACATAGGGCAGCACCGTGTTCAGGCAGGCGGATTTGAGCAATAACGCAGGAATTTACGGTGGGGTAAGACTGGTTTTAGAATAGCGATATCAATGGAGGTTTGTGAAGAGTTTCGTATGAAGGCTTGTTGTGCTTCTGTGCTGGCAATTTATCAGGTTCTATAGTATACTGAAACGAAAGGAAGCGCCCGGCAAAATGTAATATATACTTAGATTGGAAGAAGAATATGAAAGAACAAGAGAAAGAACTTTATCAATCCGCACCGAAGGAAAACAAGAAAGAAAAATCCAAGGGTAATCCAGCAATGATGAAAGAATATCATTATTTTGATACAAAGAAGATTCGTAGTTCTCTGGATCTTTCCGAAAAAGCTGTAAAGAAAGGGGAGCAGCTATGCAGGGAGAAAAAAGTTGTGATGGAGGATATACAGACTGGCTTTAGTAATATGGAGGAAACTGTGCTGGCGGAGGTCAGTGGGAGGGGAGAAGGAAAGTATCCCTTCCAGATTCAGATGCTTTTTGCCAGAGACGAGATGATTATGACAGAATGTCATTGTCCGGAGTGCAGGAAAAATTATTATTGGCAGTATGGAAGATTTAATCAGTGTGCCTATGTGGCTGGTTTGCTGCAGCAGGTGGAAAAGTTTCTGCAGGAAAATCCCATGGGAGATGCTACAGATAAATGGGGGATGCAGATACTTTGGGATTTTCACAACAGGCAGACAAACCAGAGGGTTTTGGAAACAATGGGAGCAGGGGAGAAAGTGACGCTGATGCCCCGTCTGCTCTATGATCGGGGAACTTTGTCAGTTACCTTTAAAATTGGCAGCCAGAAGCTTTATGTGATTAAGGATTTATTTGAATTTTATAGCCGGGTACAAAATTCAGAGACAGCGGCGTATGGCTCTGGTATGGAAATCTCCCATCATCTGGACAATTTTGGAGAGAAAGAAAAGGAGTGGATTGGATTTATTGGAAGTGTTGTACAGGAAGAACACGAATTTGAGAGACGATTAATAAAAAGCGGAGCCCCCTTTAAAAAGTCTTTAGTTAAGACAAACTGTCTGGAATTATATGGATGGAGACTGGATCGTTTTTATGAGCTGGCAGAGGGAGAATCCATTTATTTCGAGGAGAAAGATGAAGACGGAAAGAGAAAATCAGAAATCCATTGTAAAAAGGGTAACCCTAAAATAACCATGTCCATATATAAGAATAATTTGGAAGAGGGAGAGATCTTTCACGGAGTTTGTGTAAGCTGTCAGATGCCTGAAATCATCTATGGAGTGAAAAATGGATATTATATTCAGGGAGATGTTTTGTATCAGGCGAAGCAGGACTTTCTGGAACGGGTCAAGCCGTTGCTGTCCCAGATTGCCATGGATGGAGAAGTTGATTTTTGTGTGGGGCGGAATAAGCTTTCGGATTTTTATCATTCTGTGCTGCCTCAGATACGTGATGTGGTAGACATTATAGAAGAAGATTCCGAAGAAATTTCATCTTATCTGCCGCCAGAGGCAGAATTTATTTTCTACCTGGACGCAGAGGGCGGAAATCTTGTCTGCAGGCCCAAAGTTCGCTATGGGAATCAGGAATTCTCTATGCTGGAATATTTGCAGGGAGGAAATGTGGAAGCCTTCCGTCAGTCTGGAAAAGAAGATGAAGTCTTATATCTGGTATCCAAATGGTTCCCCTATCTGGATGAGAAGAAGCTGGAGCTTCACTGCGGGAAAGAGGAAGAGACTATGTATCAGATTCTGTCCAAAGGAGTAGATGTGCTGCTTTCTTTGGGAGAAGTTCAGTGCACACAGAGATTTTCCGGCATGAAGATGATGAGGAAGATGAAGCTGTCGGTGGGCGTATCCGTCAGCAGCGGTCTTTTGAATCTGGAAATTGCGGCAGATGATATCTCACGAAGAGAACTGCTGGATGTTCTGGAGAGCTATCGGCAGAAGAAGAAATATCATCGGTTAGAGAACGGAAGCTTTTTAAACCTGGAGGATGACAGTCTGGAAATGCTGGGAGAGATGATGGACTCCATGCATTTTCTGCCCAAAGATTTCATTAAGGGCAATATGCATCTTCCTTTGTACCGCACCTTGTATCTGGATAAAATGCTCAGTGAGCATGAAAGTGTCTATAGTGAAAGGGACAGTCGATTCCGAAGTCTGGTAAAAGGGTTTAAGACAGTCAGTGACTCGGATTTTGAGATTCCTGAAAGTTTATCCAGAGTTATGAGAAATTACCAGAAGAACGGATACCGCTGGTTGAAAACGCTGGAGGCTTATGGATTCGGAGGAATTCTGGCAGACGATATGGGACTGGGGAAAACCCTTCAGGTCATTGCAGTGATTCTGTCCGCTAAGCTGGAGGGCAAGGAAGGAACTGCTCTTGTGGTAGCTCCGTCCTCGCTGGTGTTTAACTGGGGAGAGGAGATTAGCAGGTTTGCACCCGGGCTTAAGTATGCTCTGGTGACAGGAACTCAGAAGGAGCGCCGTCAGCTTTTGGAACAATATGAGCAGTTTGATATTTTGGTCACGTCTTATGATCTGCTGAAGCGGGATATTGCTTTGTATGAGGACAAGCAATTTTCCTATCAGGTGATTGACGAGGCGCAGTATATCAAAAACCACACCACAGCCATTGCCAAGACAGTGAAGGTCATCAAAAGCCGCACGCGCTATGCACTCACTGGAACGCCCATCGAGAATCGTCTCAGTGAGCTTTGGAGTATTTTCGACTATCTGATGCCGGGATTTTTGTATCAGTATGCCGTATTTAAGCGGGAAATAGAGACTCCGGCTGTCAAAAATGAGGATGAGAAGGTGATGGAACGGCTTCAGAAAATGGTGTCGCCTTTTATACTGCGGCGCATGAAGAAGCAGGTGTTAAAGGATCTGCCGGATAAGATCGAAGAAGCCCGGTATGTGAAATTAGACGCCAGCCAGCAAAAGCTCTATAACGCTCAGGTGGTCCACATGCAGCAGAGCCTTGCTGGGCAGAACAGCCAGGAATTTCAGAAAAACAAAATGCAGATTCTGGCAGAGCTTACCCGGCTGCGCCAGATTTGCTGTGATCCGTCCCTGTGCTTTGAAAATTATACAGGAGGTTCTGCCAAGCTGGAGGCTTGCCTGGATCTGGTCCAGAGTGCCATGGAAGGAGGCCATAAGATTTTGCTGTTTTCCCAGTTTACGACCATGCTGGAGCTGCTGGGGCAGCAATTGAAAAAAAGAGAGGTCTCCTTTTATACCATCACCGGGGAAACGCCGAAGGAGATGCGATTGAGGCTGGTAAAAAGCTTCAACGAGGATGATACGCCCGTCTTTTTGATTTCCCTTCGGGCAGGCGGCGTGGGACTGAACCTGACCGGAGCCGACGTGGTCATCCACTACGACCCCTGGTGGAATCTGGCTGTCCAGAATCAGGCTACCGACCGTGCCTACCGCATCGGCCAGGAGAAAAGAGTCACCGTCTACCAGTTGATCGTAAAAAACTCCATCGAGGAGAAAATCAAACATCTGCAGGAAAAAAAGAAAGATCTGTCCGAGCAAGTCATCCAGGGTAAAGCCAATCCTCTTGGCAGCATGAGCCAGGAAGAACTTCTGGAACTTTTACAGTAAACGGGCCAAAGCGTAATCCTGGCAAAAATAAATATTTCCTCTTTTTCCCGTGCAAAATACAGGGCAAAATGACGACATATCGTCACCAGACACCAGCCTGGATTCCGTGTTTTCCCTGGACTTATATGTGGAGAAAAGTGGATATGGTATTAGGGTCATTGAGAAGCTAAAGAGGCTGTTTTTCTCTGTAAATCAGGGAAAGGCAGCCTCTTGGTCAATTATAGCGATAGCGTATCTGGGTCAATGTTGTAATTTAAAAAATATGTCTCAATAATATATCGTTTTTCGTGAAGCAATTGAATGATTTGGCTATCCTTTTCGGGTGTGCTCCGAAAAACAGGAATAGAGACACTTAATGCTGCGATGATTTTGCCATTTTTTCGGAGCGGTGTACTGATACACTTAAGATTCAGATTCACTTCCTCACATTCCTGGGCAATATTATCCTTTTTTACTTGTTGAAGCTGATCGAACAATACTTCAATGTCTGTGATCGTATTTGGCGTGTAGGCTTCTAGTTGGTCAGGGTATAACTGTCTCAGTTCTTCAAAAGTAGAATCACATAATAGAGCTTTTCCCAAAGCCGTGCAGTACAAAGGAAGGCGCTTTCCGACATAGGAAATTAAGCGCAGCGGTTCAGGAGAATCGACTTTTGCTAAGTAAAGCACAGAGTCATCATCGCAGATTCCCAGTTGGCAGGTTTCCTTACATGAAGCTGTGAGATGCTGCATCTCAGACTGGATAAATTGCATGGAAGACATCTGCTGTATATAGGATGAACCTACGGAAAAGGCGGCGATTCCAATTGTATATTTTTGAGTTTCTTTGTTATAAAAAATAAATTTACGACTTGCAAGAGTATGCATAAGAGGCAGAATGCTGCTTTTGGGAGCTGAGATGGCTTCAGCAATTTCCGTTAGAGACAGACCATTTTTTACTTCTGCCAGTAGTTCCAGAATGTCAATAACCCTTGTAGTCGGACGATGTTCATTAGTAGGCATAGATATACTCCTCTTTTTGCTTAATTATATGTATGATACATGGATTGTTCCGCATTTCATGCTCCCACAATCCTAAAACACTCACAATCCGCTCATTTTTCTATGAAAAATGGCTACTTGTTCGTGTTTTGCGGGTCATAAACTCATACTTTTTCATGCAAGCATGAATAGTATGACCTTTTGACCCTAGTATCTAAGTATTATAGCAGAATAAAGTAGAGTATGTCATCTGAGAAAAGACGGTTTTGGAAATTTAACCAATAATTTTCCTTTGTTTTAGGATATATTCACGAATTTGATATTTCGAATCATATTCGTATTGACGAATCAAAATACCGATGCTAAAATACGGGTAGATGGTACGAAATAAGGAACTACGTACGAATAAACAAACTAACAAACTAACTAACTAACAAAACACTTGGGAGGGTAAGACAATGATTACAAAGTTTTTAAAGAAAGTACCTGCAGGTATGATGATTGTTCCTTTGCTGATCGGTGCTTTTATGAACACATTTTTTCCTCAGTTTGGAGAAATGGGGTCATACACAACAGCAGTATTTTCCAATGCGGGTGCAGCTACTGCTATTGGAATCCAGCTATTTTGTCTTGGTACAACACTGCAGTTGTCAGATATGCCGAAGGTATTTAAGCGGGGTGGGATTCTGCTGATTTCCAAATTCATAATTGGTGCTGTTATTGGCATTGCAGTCGGAAAAATCTTTGGTATGGCAGGAGTGTTTGGATTAACAACACTGTCTATTATCAGTGCGGTAACAAATTCCAATGGTTCCATTTATCTGTCATTGATGCAGACCTATGGAGATGAAAGCGACTGCGCAAGTATGGCGCTGCTGTCTTTAAATGACGGACCGCTTTTTACCTTGATCGCATTGGGAGCTTCCGGCCTTGCGAATGTTCCTATAAAAGCACTGATCGCTACAATCATTCCTATTGCTGTTGGTATGGTTCTTGGCAATTTAGATAAGAGTCTTACAGAATTTTTGTCACCTGCCGGTGCTATTTTGATTCCTTTTGTCGGATATTGTTTAGGATCAGGCATTAATTTGACGAATGTGGTAAAAGGCGGACCGCAGGGAGTGATTCTTGGTCTCATTACAGTATTTATTGGTGGGCCATTCATTGTGGCATGTGATCGTTTGATTGGAAGAAGACCTGGATATGCAGGATGGGCAGTTGCCACCACGGCAGGAAATGCAGTAGCAGTACCAGCAGCAGTTGCTCTTGTAGATCCGGCGTGGGAGCCTTATGTGGCTACTGCCACAACACAGGTAGCATCAGCGGTTGTTGTAACAGCAATCCTGGTCCCTATTTTGACAAACTGGTGGGCTAATAAATATGGATGTCCGCAAAAGCCAAACGAAAATATGTAGGAATACAGAATCATTAAGATATAATGTAACGATTCACCAGCCACAGTAGAAATCCCATTGCCAAAGATAATTTTAAATGGATTTTGCCTATAACTGTGAAGGTACTGAGCAGTTACGATATAATAAATAACAAGATAAGAATCATAGGAGGATGAGCAAATATGAACGCCATGGTAATTGATGCTAAAGATACAGTCGCAGTAGCAATTGAACCAATCAGAAAAGGGGAAGAAGTATCTTTTATATTGAATGGAGAAATAAAAACAGTATCTGCCATAAATGATATTACCATCTATCATAAACTGGCAATTGTGGAAATGAAGAAGGGGGAGCCTGTTGTAAAATATGGAGAGCATATTGGGCTTGCGGCGACAGACATTGCAGTTGGAGAGCATGTACATGTACATAATGTAGAAAGTCATAGAGAAGATTTATAGGAGGAAGCCAGTTATGAAATTTTTAGGATACAAAAGACCGGATGGAAGAGTTGGAATTCGTAACAAAGTATTCATTTTACCTGCCTCAATCTGTGCGGCAGACACAGCGAGAATTGTTGCATCACAGGTGGAAGGATCGGTTACCTTCCATAATCAGAATGGATGTGCTCAAGTGGCAAGTGACCAGCAGCTTACGATGGATGTTATGGCTGGAATGGCAGCGAATCCCAATGTGTACGGCATTGTAGTGATTTCTCTTGGATGCGAAAACTGTCAGATGGATTTGGTGACAAAAGCAATTCGTGAGAGAACCAATAAACCTATGAAGACTTTCATTATACAGGAATGTGGCGGAACCATTGCTACCGTTGAGAAAGCAGTCCGTGCAGCAAAGAAAATGGTACAGGAAGCATCCCTCCTTCAACGTGAAGAGTTTCCGATTTCAGAACTGATCGTTGGTACAGAATGCGGTGGTTCGGATCCCACCAGTGGTCTGGCGGCCAATCCTCTGATCGGTGCTTTGAGTGATAAATTAGTAGAACTGGGAAGCACTTCTATTCTTTCTGAGACAACAGAATTTATCGGTGCAGAACATATTTTGGCTTCCAGAGCTGCTACACCGGAAATTAAGGATAGAATTTATGAAATCATTCATCGTTATGAAAAGGCTCTGCAATTGGTAGGTGAAGAGGTAAGAGAAGGTAATCCTTCTCCTGGAAATAAAGCAGGCGGCATCACTACACTTGAGGAAAAATCTCTTGGATGCATTCATAAGGGCGGTCATACATCGATCAATGAGGTATATGATTACGCAAAACAAGTGAAAAAAGCGAGTGGTCTGGTTATTATGGATACGCCAGGTAACGATCCTTCTTCTGTTGCAGGTATGGTAGCCGGCGGCGCACAGGTTGTTGTATTTTCAACTGGACGCGGTACTCCTACTGGAAATCCAATTGTACCTGTTATTAAGATCACCGGCAACAAAATCACCTATGCAAATATGGAAGATAATATTGATATGGATGCGAGTCCAGTGATTTATGGCCCGGAAACTTTGGAAGAGATGTGTGACAAGCTTCTGGATGAAGTGCTTCAGGTGGCAAACGGAAAGCTTACGAAGTCGGAAACATTGGGATATATTGAAACAGCGATTGCTCGTGTTTGTAACTATGTATAAGCAGCAGAAAACTATTTCAGTTGAAGTACTGGAAACAGGGATATCAGGCAACACAATGGCTTCGTTATTTATTGATAGAATAGTCACAGAATAATTTTTAAAAACGGAATCCAATTATGGTTAGCGAGGAGAAGATAATGAAGAAAGCAATGTTTTTAACACCGGTTGTAACTGCTTTTGATGCAGAAGGTAATCTGGATATTCAGGCAAATAAGAATATTTATGAGTATTTGATGAAAGGCGGAGTAGATGGATTGGTAGTCATGGGAAGTTCAGGTGAATTTTTTGCCATGACGACACAACAAAAAAAGGATTTGATTGATGCAGCAGTTGAAACAGTAGATCATAAAGTAAAATTAATGATCGGAACCAGTTGCATGAGAGTGGAAGATACGGTAGAGATCAGCAATTATGCTCTTGACAAAGGCGCAGATGCTGTAATGATCATCAGCCCTTATTACTTTAAGTTATCCGATGCCAGCGTGGAGTATTACTACGACCAGGTAGCAGAGAGGATCCATGGAGATATCTACTTATACAATTTCCCGGATAGAACCGGGCATGATATTTCCCCGCAGGTTACGCTGAATCTGTTGAGAAAGCATAAAAATATTGTTGGCTATAAAGATACAGTGGCAGGGATGAGCCATACAAGGGATCTGCTTCAGATGATTCGCTATGAATTCCCTGATTTTATCGTTTTATCTGGATTTGACAATAATTTTGTATATAACCTTTTGTCAGGCGGAACAGGCTGTATCGGTGGTTTATCTAATATTTATCCTGAATTATTCGCTGAATGGAGAGATGCAGTCAATCAGAAGGATATGGAAAAAGCAGCTGTGATTCAGAAAAAGGTAGATAAATTATTTGAGCTGTACTCTGTAGGAACACCATTTATACCTATTGTGAAGAAAGCCATGATGCTACGTGGCGTTGAGATGGAGGATCATTGTACGAAACCGTTCCTTCAGGCGACCGAAGCACAGACAGAGCAGATGAAAGCTATTATGAATTTTGTGGAGAATATGTAAAATATTTTGTAGCGGAATCATAGTTTGAGAATTCGTAAACAGTGATACAGGGGATGATAGTATGAGATTTGTGCGGTATGAGTATAAAGATACCATTTCAATTGGAGTTCTTTCAGAGGATGAATCGACAGTGATCAGTCTGGAATCCATGTTACCTGTCCGATATGAAGATATGGTACAATTCATCGCAGAGGCAGGGGCGGAACAATTAGATCAGATAAAAAAGATTGTCTGCAAAGGGTGCAGAGGCCTAAAAACAGAGGAAGTCAGGCTGCTTGCTCCGATCGAACGGCCGATTCATGATATTTTATGTGTCGGTGTCAATTATCGCGACCATCTGGAGGAAACCAAGGAGAAATTCGCAGACAGTAATTTTCAGGAACCATTTAAAACCGTGTATTTTTCTAAGAGAAGCTGTGCCATCAGTGGACCTGGGGACGTAATCGAAGGCAGGCCAGATTTGGATACGAAATTGGATTATGAGGTGGAGCTGGCTGTCATCATAGGAAAACGCGGGAAAGACATTCCACCGGAAGAAGCAGAGTCTTATATATTTGGATATTCTGTGTTTAATGATGTATCTGCGAGAAGCCTTCAGCAAAACCACCAGCAGTGGTTCAAGGGAAAAAGCCTTGATACCTTTACTGCAATGGGACCGTGTATTCTTACTAAGGATGCACTTCCGTTTCCAATTCACGTAGATGTGAAAAGCTATGTAAATGGAGAGTTGCGTCAAAGCTCCAATACCAGACGGCTGATCAAGACTGTTCCGGCTCTGATTGCCGAATTGTCACAGGGTATGACACTGGAACCGGGAGATATCATCGCGACTGGAACTCCCGCTGGAGTGGGAATGGGAATGAATCCGCCGGGATATTTGAAGGCCGGTGATGTGGTCCGGGTAGAAATACCAGAGATAGGCATGTTGGAAAATGTGGTGAAAATGTGAATGGTGTGTGGAAAAAATAAAAATGTGTTGTGCACAAAAAGAAGGTGTTGGAATGAAACAAATATTATGTTATGGTGATTTACGTGGAGATTGAAAAGGGATATTTTCAGCAGATTTCCGTATGAAGTGCGTTGGACAGGTCTGCTTGCTAAGTGGTTAGGAGAACAGTATCGAGTGATAGAAGATTCAGAAGAAGGCCATAGGCAATTTGCCAGGGCTGTGTTCGAGAAACTCAATGATTCATATCATATACAAAGGTAATATAAGAATACTGGCTCTGTATGCCGGATCAGAAATTATAAAAACTAAAGGGGGAAATCGGCATTACCTGATTTCCCCATAAACTTATCTAAATGACTTGGTATCAGGTCAAAAGGAAAAGATAACCAAGTTTTATTGATTAAACTTTTCTCTATTGAACATTCCTACTTTCTCGGCTACAATGGTGGTGCACACCAAATCTCCCCAGATATTAATGGTCGTTCCGGTGACATCAAGGAAAAAGAATACTGCTGAAACCCAAGTGAGTACCTCCACTGGCAGTCCCAAGGCGTTGATGAGGATGGCGCAAATAGCAAGTCCGCCACCTGGTACGCCTGCACATCCGATACTTAACGCAATTCCCAGTACAATACACAGCATCAGTTGGGGAAGTGTGGGGGACAGGCCGGCTGCAAACATGCCGAGCATCACTTCCAGAGGAACCTGAATAGCTACAGAATCCATATTAAACGTAACGCCCAAAGGAACACCAAAGTTAACCATCTCGTCATCCACGCCTAAATCCCGGGCACATTGCATAGTCAGCGGCATGGTACCAGCGCTGCTGGTTGTTGAAAACGCGGTGATGAGTGCGGGGAATATCTTTTTTATAAACTTAAATGGATTAACCTTAGCAATTACCCACGGCATGATAAAGTAACAAATAACGATATGACACACAAAGCCGACGGAAACAGCCACCAGGAACGAAGTCATCTCTTTGAGCAGAGAACCTCTGAGGCTGGAAACAGAACTTGCCATCAGTGAGAAAATTCCAATAGGTGCATAGTACATAATACCTTTAACAAGTGTTAAAAAGAGCTCTTGTCCACTGTTCAGAAAGTTGGTAAGTCTCGATTTACTTTCTTCGTTTTTCATAACCACAACGGCAACTCCAACAAAAATCGAAAGAAATACAATCTGGATGGTGCTGCCGGAAGACATTGTTTCAAATACGTTCACAGGAAGGAAATCAATGAAGGTATCAACATTAATAGAAGTAACCTCGTAATTTGCATCAGGTACAGTCAGTCCGAGTCCAGGTTTGAAGATCAGACCCATTACAGTACCAATCAATGTACCGATCGTGGTAGTAACTAAAAACCAGCCAATGATTTTACCTGCCCATGCGGTAAGCTTACGCACATTTCCTATGCTGGCAAAAGCCTGCGCGATAGAAAAGAATACCAGTCCTGGAATCACCATACCCAGCAACCTGGTAAAAATGGTGCCAAATGGGGCCAAGAATTTTGCTTTGTCTCCTAAAATGATACCAACCAGTACGCCAAGCACGGTGGACATCAGTAGTAGGAAAGAGAAATTTTTGAATAATTTTTTCATTTTTAACTCCAATTCTAGCGGGAATAAATTCCAGCTAACATAGACAGCAGTGAATAAAGTATACGATTATCTGTTGGGACTTTACCAATTTAAACTTTCAACATATCCCTTAATTCGGGAGAGGCCTTCCCTGATATTTTCTTCGGAGGTTGCATAGCTGATGCGGAAATAACCTTCTCCATTTTCGCCAAATCCAGAACCGGGGACGGTGACAACACTGGATTTGGACAGCATGTCCAGACAAAATTCTTTGGAATTCATACCAGTAGCTTCCATTATCTGGCGGGCATTGACGAATGCATAAAATGCCCCTTTCGGCTTTCGAAGAGATATACCTGGAATCTCCTCGATGAGAGAATAAATCAGATTCCTACGTTTTAGATAACTCTGACGCATTGTCTCAATTTCAGGAATACAGTGCTGTAACGCATAAGCAGCACCCAATTGACTGGGAGCTGGAAGACAGGATGCACCATTCTCATGCAGCTTTGTCATATTACTAATAATTTCCGGGGAGGCAATCGCATAGCCAAGACGCCAACCAGTCATGGCAAACATTTTGGAAAAGCCTCCGATATAGATTGTTTTTTCTTTCATTCCCTCAAAAGAAGTAATGCTGGTATAGGGCTCATCATAAACCAGACGATTGTACACCTCATCAGAAATGACATAGACATCCTGCTCTCTCAAAACATCTGCAAGCTCTTTGCAAGTATCTTTATCAATCACAGCTCCTGTCGGATTGGAAGGGGAATTTAGGATAACAACTTTTGTTTTAGGTGTAATAGCCCGTCTGATATCATCAGGATCGGGAACAAAATTATTTTCCTCTCTGGCTGGAACGCACTTTATAACCGCCCCAGTCATGCCAATCTGTCCAAAGTAATTGGGCCAGGCTGGCGTAACCAAAATGACCTCATCACCGGGATCTACCAATGTAAACAATGCCATTTGTATTGCCTCGGTAGCTCCACAGGAAACCATAATCTGTGTTTCAGGATCCGGATTGAGGTCATTTACGTGATAAGCGGAAATGGCCTCTGTCAGTTCCGGAATTCCTTTATTAGGAGTATAATGGGTCATGCCTGCCTTCCAATATTTGCAGGCTTCATCTATAATGGGTTCAGGAGTAATGAAATCCGGCTCTCCTACAGTAAAGCTAATGGTATCTGTCATAGTAAGAGCCTTATTGTACATCTCCCGGATAACTGATCCACCCAGATTTTGTGCCAATTTAGATAACTGCATAAATACTCTCCTCTCTCAATGATTTGAATCGGTATAATTTAAATACTGTTTTATCTCTGAACTCTGCCTGATCCATCTCCAGACATCAGAGTCATAACCTCATCAACACTTGCCAGGTTGACATCTAACTCCATACTGTGCTTCAGGCACGAAGCTGCCGTAGCAAATTCAACGGCTTTCTGCTCGTCATAACCGTGCATAAGAGAATAAATTAATCCTGCCGAGAACGAATCGCCTCCACCAACACGATCTACAATATGAATCTTGTAATTGGTAGAAAAGAAAGCATTTCCATCGGAGTAGAACATGGCTGACCATTCGTTGTCTGAGGCAGAGATGCTCTTGCGCAACGTAAAAGCTACTTTTTTGATTCCATATTTTCTTTGAATTTCCTTGGCAGTGTCAATATACGCTTGCCGGTTTAACTCACCTTGAATTACATCTGTATGGCTCTGAGCAATGCCAAGGACCTTCTGTGCATCCTCCTCATTACCAATCACTACATCCACATACTGCATGAGATCTGTCATCACCATCTGTGCCTTTTCCTCCGACCACAATTTCTTGCGATAGTTCAAATCACAGCTTACAGTCACGCCACGTTGCCGTGCCTCTTTACAAGCTACTTTGCATAACTCTGCAGTTTTGTCGCTCAAAGCGGCGGTAATTCCAGTGAAATGGAGCCAGGCTGCATCGGAAAAGATAGAATCCCAATCGAAGTCTGAAGCGTTTGCCTGTGCAAATGCCGTTCCTTTTCGGTCATAAACTACCTTTGATGGACGCTGAGAGGCCCCCTTTTCCGTATAGATTACACCCATTCTGTCTCCGCCATAAGCGATGTAGCTTACGTCTACACCATACTTCCTGAGATTGCTTATGCCGCAGTGTGCGATATCATTGTCTGGCAGCTTTGTTACAAATTTTGTATCGGTGCCCAGCATGGCTAGAGATGTACAAACATTAGATTCTGCACCGGTATAACTGACTTGAAATGCGTCTGATTGAATAAAGCGTCTGTATCCTTCAGGACTCAGACTAACAGAAAAATCACCTAGGCCTATAAACTTATTTTTCATTACGAACCTCCTACTTTTTCATTCTTTACCTTTTAATAGGTAAGCAATATTACTTTAAGATGCTGTGGCTTGGTTCATTTCGCTCGCCATCGGATGGTTTACTCAAGTCCCAACCACAATCTCTTTGCTTGTTAGTTTTTATCTTTGGACAATATGTACTGCGAACCCACCAATCTCATCGGCAAAGTATATCCATTTTGGTGTGCCGTTGGCATCTGTCACGAGAGACTCCTCACGGAATTTAAAACCCTTAGAACGGAGATAAGGCAGGGCGCGTCTCATTGAAATAGTGGAAAATCCAATGTGCCCCTTTGTTCCATAGAACGGCTCTTTCATACATTCTACTGCCTTCCCTGCAAAAATGGATTTTGTATGGTTAGTATTCGCCATGTTAAAGGCTGAATTGAACCAGTTTGCGGTAGCGGCGGCCTGTTCTTCATTCTCATGATTAATACCGATGTGGGCAAGCTCAAATCCCATTGAAATTTCTAAAGCTTTTTTACTGAGTTGCTCGATTTCCGTCCACTTTTCTTGCCGAATCAGATCACTATTTGCCATATAGCTGCCACCACAGGCAAGCACAAAATCCTTTGCGAGATACTGGGGCAGAAGATTAAAGTTAAGACCGCCAGTTGGAATAAATTTGACTTTCGAAAACGGTCCCGAAAGTAGCTGCATGGCTTGCAATCCTCCCATTTGCTCTGCTGGGAAATACTTAAAAACATCAAGTCCCATTGAAATGCCCAGCTCTATATCTGACGCTGTAACTGCACCTGGGGTAATAGGAATTCCATTTTTGATGCAATATTCAACATTTTCCGGATTAAATCCCGGTGTAACAATATAATCTGCGCCAGCTTCGACTGCCGCATCTATCTGTGCTGTTGTGAGCACAGTTCCGGCTCCCACTGCCATCTGCGGGAAAGCCTCTTTGATGTCTCGAATGGAATCCAGGGCCGCTTCGCTTCTAAGTGTTATCTCAATTGCAGATACACCGCCATTCATAAGTGCATTCGCCAAAGGTTTCGCATGTTTTCTCTTTTCCACTTTTATAACTGGCAGGATACCTGTCTCCCCTATTTTTTCTAAAATTGGAAACATATAGTTCACCTCTTCCTTCATTCGTTTTTAATCGATTTTCAGTGATACTGAATGTTATTTATTATCACTGAATGTAGTTTTATTTTATCAGCAATAAGAGTTAACGTCAAGTCTTTAATGGAGATTCAATTGCATTTTTCCGGTATATACAATTTTACCGGGTCCAAATTGTAAAAAATGACTAATCTCTCAGTTATTTGAAGGCTAAGTATTCTCTAAAAATAATGGACGCTCTCTGATTATTGACTAAATTCATGTAAAGTGTTATTCTGTATATCGAAACATAATAATTAATTTTGTAGAGATTGGCGGTACATTTATGTTGAATTTTATAAATGCGGATGCGGCTTTGTCTAATTCTAAAGTGGGTTCAGTATCCAAAGCCCTCAAGATTCTCAATTGTTTTGATCAGTCCCACTCTGAGTTGTCCCTGAACGATTTTCATAAGGCATTGTCTATCCCCAAAAGCACGCTGTCAAATCTGCTGTCTACATTGGAAGATGGGGGATATGTTGTCCGATCTAAACGCGGGCAATGTTATCATCTCGGCTATAAAACACTAGAGCTTGCGTATTTTATGCGCTCATCTATACCTATTAGACAGTATGCCCTGCCACTGATGGAAGATTTACAGTCCTATTCAAATGAAAATATATATTTGACCACCTATGTCTCAGGCAGAGTTTTGTACTTGGAAGCGCTGTATCCCAGCAAAAGAAAATCCAAATACTCTATTTCTGGGAAAACACTGCCAATGCACTGCACAAGTTGCGGTAAAGCTATGTTAAGTTATCTTCCTGAGGATGAAGTGGAGGAGATTATAGCCAGATGGGGGTTGCCTGCTGTTACACAAAACACGATTACTGACCATGATAAGTTGATGGAGCAACTGCGTATTGACCGAATTCGTGGCTACTCTGTAGATGTAGAAGAGGAATCTGTTGGTGTTAAATGTGTTGCTGTCGCTATACGAGACGATACAGGGCGCGCTGTTGGTGCACTTAGTATTTCTGGTTCTGTACTGAGTATTACGGATGAGTTAGTGCTTGAGTATGCATCCGAGCTGATTAAGACATGCAATATACTTTCTACATATAGCGATTTATTTTTATAAATTGTGCTGTGTGGTACAGTTAGTGGCTGCCTTGTTACATAAGACCCTGCCGGGTCATCCTAACAGTAAGAATGTCTTGTGTCGGAACAGGATGGGGAATGAGCCGGCGGGAAGGCTACGCAGAAATGGAGATTTAGGGTAAGAGGAGAATTGGTTTGTTATTTTTTGTAAGAGGAAAATCAAAAAAGGTTTTCTTCTTTTTTTGTGCACTTTTTTCATACATTTGCAGTCTTATCTATGATAAAACCAGAAATGTTAGAATATAAACAAATAAAAAAGGAGAAATACGTTGTAAATA
>CAMQZX010000050.1 GCA_947039785.1 uncultured Lachnospiraceae bacterium
ATATACCATAATTGTCAAGTTGTAAACACAATAACATACAACGTGTTTATTATCTTTGATATTCTTTTATTATTATCTTTTGCATGGAATATCCAGCAATTTTTCTACTCTCTGGTCTTTTTGATAAAGGGTCATCGTAGAATCTCCCCAGCTTTCAAGGCTGGTAAATTCTCCATTTGCGGTATCCAGAACTTTCTTCAAAATCAGATTTCCGCCTTCTTCCATTCCCATACTTCCTTCCATAATTCCGGAAACATCCACGTCAATGTCTTCATTGATGAGTTCTGCATTACCACTCACTCGTATTACCGGCACGATAGCGTTATTAAAGCCTGCCGCTCCACTGGTCCAGAGGATGATATGTGCTCCCAAAGACGCAAAATTCACACCTGCGCCTCCGCAGAGCATACTCACTTCAGATAAATAAAATCCTTGCTTTTGGGGTTTGTCTATAAAATCTTTGTTGATCTGCAGTACATCCTGAATCGGCTTAGTTCCCATCTTATGCAGGGCGCCCAGAGATTTTTCTTCAATAGTTGTCAGCCCTCCAACACAGTTTCCTATACTCATGGTCTCGATGTCCGTTCCTTTTACGCTCCAACGCCGCCTTTCGTTGTCTATGAGCCGTATAATTCGCTCTGCTACCTCTTCTGACACTGCGCGCTCTGTCAGCATATCATCGCACCCCTGCAGTTCAAAAAGTTCTCCGCCAATACAGGTTGCTCCCATTTCCACAAGCTTATCTACCGCATTTCCTACACTGGGGTTGGAAGCGATTCCTGAACTTGTGTCACTTCCTCCGCATTTTACACCGATCACCAGCTTGCTGAGTGGAAATTCTTCTGCTTTCAGGCCGTCAATATATTCATCCATTTTCTTTAGTATTTTTCTTCCCAGAAAAATGGATTTCCTGGTTCCGCCTACCTGCTGACAGATAATCGTTTCCACGGGTCTGCCTGTTTGCCGGACCGGATTGGCAATCTGCTCAGGGGAAATGCTGCCGCATCCCATGGCGATTACGAGAACGGCGGCAACATTGGGTGTTCTTGCTACGTTCACCATTTGGTGAAAGGTTTCCTCATTTCCTCCCAGCATACAGGTATACCAGTTCGTAAGTACCACAGCATGTTCACTGCTCTCCGCAATTTTTCTTGCAATGCCGTCACAGCACTCGTCTACCGCAAGAATGCATATTTTATTCCTGATTCCCACTGTTTTGTCGGGTCTTTGATATCCTCTGAATTTCATATTGGTTTTCCCTCCATATCATAGCCCATCTGACGCATAATTTCCTTTTTAAACGCCGGAGGGATATCCACCTTCAGACTCTTTACATTATGTACATGTACAAGCGTTCCTTTCTCAATGTCTCTGACAGATTCGCCAATAATTCCGCCATATTTTACCACCTTTTCTCCTGTTGCTATAGATCTCAACGCAATTTTGTTTCCAAAAGGTATCTTATCTTTCGTGAAGATTTCGTATAGCAAACAATTTTTCTGGTCGAAAATCCCAACCATATCCCCTGGTGCCGCATCTTCCAGCAAAGTAGCCACGTTATCTTTCTCCTGCATTCTGATACTTCTTTTCACAGCAGTTCCTCCTGTTATTTTTAGGTTTCATCTCCATAATCTTTGAACATCCATCGAAGCCATCCATAGAGCATCACCATCATAATAAAGATAATCGGCACGGCAGTAATAATTGCACAGGTTTTAATCGTATTCAAATCCGCCTGAATTAAAATCATTGTCAACGGTACTAATGCAAGCATGACACACCAGAACAGACGGAGCATGGGATGGGGCTCTTCATCGTTTCTCAGCCCTTTTGTAGATGTAGTTGCCATGGTAAACGCAGCTCCATCCAAAGTTGTTGCCAGAAACAGAAGTGTGATAATGCAGAATACAATCATAAATACCGAGCCAAGGGGAAGGGAACGGAGAACCTCCACAACTGCTGCATTTCCCTGTCCATTGGCAAGCATACCCACAACATCCACGATCCCGTTAATCTGGCGATCCATGGTAAAGCTTCCAATCACCCCAAAGAACACGAAACATCCCATACTTCCGCTCACCAGTGTATTGGCTACAACGGAACGGATTGTTCTGCCTTTTGATACTTTTGCGATAAAAATCCCTGTAAAAGGTGCATAGGTAATCCAGTACAGCCAATAGAAAATAGTCCATGCCTCCGGAAAACCTGACTTTCCTATGGAATCTGTGAATAAACTCATATGGACAAAATTCTGCAGCATCAGTCCAAGAGACTGGGTTGTATTCGAAATGATAAACAGTGTAGGTCCGCACACTACGATACCGATCAAGAAGATAATAACCAGTTTGATATTCCAGTCGGACAGCTTAGCCATGCCCTTTTTCAGTCCAATGTAGGAGCTGAAGGAATAAATCACAGAGAGGATAATAATAATCAGCAGGTTAATAACAAAGCTGGGCTGTATTCCGATTACACTGCAGAAAATTTCTGTTACAAGTGGAACAGACACGCCAAGGGTGATGCTTAATCCCCCAAAGCAGATGAAGATAAACAACACATCCACAATCCTGCATACAATTCCATCCTGTTTCAGTCCTGTGATTGCACTAATAATTCCGCTCATACTCAGGCCTTTGTTCTTCCGTACATGAAAATGATATGCAATGGGAATACCTGCCAGTGCATAAAGTGTCCATGCACTGAATCCCCAGTGAAACATCGTATAAGGTACACTCATTTCATAAGCAAGCTGGCTTCCTGCTTCAATTCCAAGTCCCGGTGTTTCGATATAATAAGCCCATTCCATAAAAGCCCAATATACAGTTGCTGATCCCAAACCACAGCAAATCATCATGGAAATCCATTTAAAAGTAGAATATTCCGGATTTCCTTCACCCAGTTTTATCTTTCCATATTTACTGAATGAAATACCAACCAGTAAAAGAATACCCAGAAAGGTAAAAACAAGTGTCAGAGAACCAAATGCATTCGTAAATGCTCCAAAAATCATGTTTGCCACATTTTGAGAAGCTTCTGGAGCGATATACAGACAAGCTACAATTGCAAATACGAATATAAGACTTACAATAATTAAAAGTTTATCTAATTTTTTCGTTTCCTTTTTTTCCATCTCTTTCCCCCTCCTTAGTTCATTCTGTATTTTTCAATAATTTCTTCATCCAGCTCTACCCCAAGACCGATGCAATCCGGTACGGTTACATATCCATTCTCGAATGGAATTCTGTTTTTCACAAGATCGGTAAACAGGGGACTGGTACTCTGCGAATATTCCATCAAATCTCCATATTCTGTTGCGGCCAGGAACTGAACGGTTGCTGCTAACAAAATTCCTGTGCTGAATCCGTGGGGAACAAGCTTGGTTCCCTTCATCTGTGCCATATCATAAATTTTCCTCATCTCACTGATTCCTCCGCAGCGTGTGATATCTGGCTGAACAATATCCGGTTCTGCCCTCTCCAGAAAATCACTGAATTCATACCGTGTTGTAAGAGCTTCTCCCCCTGATATTTTTGCCGAAGAGATTCCTGACAGCTTGGCATAGCCGCGATGATCATCAGAAAGGATAGGTTCTTCAATCCAGTTTAAATTGTATTTTTCCAGACGTTTAAACATGGAAACAGCATTCCCATAAGTTTTCCATTTTGTTGCAATATCAATTTCCAGCTCAAAATCTTCTCCCACTTCTTCTCTCACAGCACGGACAATGGCTTCATCTGTGTCCGGGTTATCTCCCAAAATACCGCCCCCAAATTTCAGACTTGTAAATCCCTCATTTTTCAGGTTTCTGGCAATCACTTTATTTTCTTCCGGTGTATCCGCAGGAATAAAGGTACCATATGCCCGGATTTTATCTCTGTACTTTCCTCCCAGAAGCACATGCAGAGGCACCTGATAATATTGAGATGCTATGTCCCACAGCGCGATATCAATGGCACTCAGTGCATGGATTCCGGCACCTCTCCTTCCAACATAATTGGTTCCCCAGTACATCTTATCCCATAGTTTTTGAATCTCCAATGGATTTTCGCCAATCAAAAGTCTTTTTAATCCGCTGCAATACAAGTTGCTTTCCGGAGCCTCAATTAATGCTTTTGCTGCCAGAGGAGAAGTATCACTTTCTCCGATGCCTGTAATTCCGGCATCTGTGTGTACTTTTACGATAATTGCATCATCTCCCCATTCACAGGACTCCTGCATTTCCGGGATTCTTAAACAGATTACTTCAACATCTTTAATTTTCATTTCGTTCCTCCTGAATTTTCTGATTGATACTTTTTTATACAGCAATTCCTGTGCCAACTTTAAACCCTGTAAAAATGGCGAAAATACGCCTTTTATTTTTTTTATTTATATGCTTTTAATTTTTTTGAACCAAAAACAACTCGTTTACCGAGTTGTTTTTAACTCATTGAGTTGTTATTAACTCATACTGGTGATATAATGGATTTAGTCCAATATAAATGAAACACTATAGTTCTTTCCAGAGCGTATTTACGATGGAGTATTTATTTCAACAGGAGGCAATCGTCATGACTTTTTCTACACTTTCCCCGTGGCAGAAGAAACTATTGGATATGATTAACCAGTTATATGATGAAATTATGATTTACGACGACAAATATCAAATTGTCTATACCAACCAGGCATGCCAAAGACACTATGACATGAGCCCGGAAGAGATGATTGGTAAAAGCTTTTTTGACTTTGTGGATAATGATTGCTGGGATAATTCTGTCCTTCCCCTTGTTTACAAAGAAAAAAAGCCTTATGCCGCAAGGCAGAAAACCTTTCTGGGAGCAGAATTGTTCACCATTGCAGTCCCTATTCTTGATGAACAGAATAAACTTACCAATGTGATTATGAGTGTGCGGGATAATATGAAAGGGATTGAACTTTACAATCCCAACTATAGCTATAAAACCTCCAAGCTGAATCATGTGGAACCACCCATTGCCGTAAGTGAAAAAATGCAGGAAGTTATTGCACTGGCGAGAAAAATCAGCAGTGTGGATGTTACCTGCATCCTGACCGGTGAAAGCGGAACCGGAAAAACCATGCTGGCAAAATATATTCACTCCCTCAGCAGGAGAAATCAACAGCCATTTATCAATTTAAATTGTGCCAGTATTCCGGATAACCTCATAGAAAGTGAGCTTTTCGGCTACGAGAAGGGAGCCTTTACCGGTGCCAGCAGCAAAGGGAAAAAGGGATTGTTCGAGGCTGCCAATGGCGGGACCCTGCTTCTGGATGAGATCGCAGAGCTGCCCCTCAGTGCCCAGGCGAAGCTTCTCCATGTACTGCAGGAACAAAGCTATCTCCCAATAGGCTCCAGCATACCTGTTCATACAGATGTGCGTATTCTTGCAGCAACAAACAAAAATTTAAAGGAACTGGTTATACAGGGGAATTTCAGGGAGGATCTGTATTACAGACTCAATATCATCGAGCTTTATATCCCATCGTTAAAGGAACGTCCACAAGATATACCAGAACTATGTTCACATTTTTTATCGCGTATTAACCGTAAATATGGATTTGATAAATATTTTACAAAACAGGCAATGTCTGTTCTCTGTCATGCAGAATGGAAGGGCAATATCCGTGAACTACAGCATATCATAGAACGAATGGTTGTTACAACGGAGAGCGACGAAATTGATGTCATGGATTTACCAAAGAATTTACTGGACTCTCAGGCGAAGGCCGATTCGGCTCCCGTTATACCAAAGCTTCCTCTGGATGAACAGCTTAAACAATATGAATCTGCAATTGTAAGAGGCGCTTATGAACATTGCGGCTCTTCAAGAAAGCTGGCTGCTTATCTGGATATCTCTCAGACGCGTGCCAATAACCTGATTCGTAAATATGTCCATCCTGAAATAAAATGAACTTTATTTATGAGGATGTACAGGAAAAGTAATTGGCAGAAGCATTGCGGAGGAAAAGTAGAGTGGATCATTGGATGCAGTCTCAAGCCGTATTTAATCAGACTTTACATATAGTAGAGTTATTTTCTTCAATTTTATAAACCGGGACTTATTTATTTATGATTCATACTATAAAGTGAGGCATATATAACTCCCCTTAACGTTGCATTAAATTGCATGTATGGAAGTCGTATGCTTCAACTGAAACTGATGCTATATGAGAATGATTTGGGAGGTTTTATGATGAGTAAAATAGAAAATGCCACGCAATGGATGATTGATCTGGCAAATGATGACAGCCATGGATACGACCAGATCAACAGGTGGGGCCCGGACTATGATTGTTCTTCTGCCATTATCACAGCCTGGGAGATTGCAGGAGTGCCTGTAAAAAGCCAGGGCGCCACTTACACTGGAAATATGAGGGAGGTTTTTCTGAAAAATGGTTTTTCCGATGTGACTTCCTCGGTTCGCCTGTCTACTGGAGAGGGCTTGCAGTATGGTGATGTTCTTTTGAATACTGTCACCCACACGGCAATGTACATTGGAAATGGCCAGGTGGTCCATGCCAGTCTCAATGAGCTTGGGAAGGTGACTGGGGGAAAGACCGGGGACCAGACCGGGAAAGAAATTACAGTAAGGAGTTATTATAATAAACCATGGAATTATGTGCTGCGGTATACTGCTGAAAATTGCCGGGGGAATAAGGTGATTTGTGTGGGACAAAATTACGCCAATCAATTTGCCGGTACAGATATTGAGGTGGACGGTGTGAGAGGCCCTGAGACGGTGATGGCGGGGATTAAGGTACTTCAGACAGCATTGAATCTGGATTATAATGCGGGGCTCTCTGTGGATGGCATCTGGGGCAGTGCGTCGCAGAAAGCCTTGGGAAATCACTATGTGGTCAGAGGTGAGATGCAGTATATGGTTACGGCAGCGGAGATTTTGCTCATGTTAAATGGGTATCAACCGAATGGAGTGGAACGTCCGGGAGAGTTTGGTTCAGGACTTGAGCGGGCTGTGAATGAATATAAGAAAGATCATGGATTGAATCCAGATGGAGTTTGTGATGCTGAGATGTTTCGTATGTTGATTAAGTAAGATTTGGTAAAAAAGAGAAATTCCCGGTGATCGGGCGAAATCGGGCTGGCTGCAGCTTTGGCACGCCAGCCTGATTTCTGACTTAGAATTAATTATTTTAAATATCGTAAATGAAGCTGATTTTTCATTGATTCTGAAATACAATTTTGTCATTACAGTACATAGTCAAAGCAAAAATTTTGTGTTAAAGTAATATACAGATACCAGGGATAAAAGGTTATGTGTTTCATGCTCGAATGAAAAAGCATGATTTTGGTATCCGTGTATCATATATAGTGTGATGATGAGGCAAATCGTGCACTGGACAGTATCTATATCATAATGAACAAAGGAGAGTAACGACCATGGGAGGCTTTTTTGGAGTAGCTTCAAAGAAAAACTGTACATTGGAATTATTTTACGGAGTGGATTACCATTCTCATTTGGGAACAAGAAGAGGCGGAATGGCGGTATGTGGCGAACAGGGATTTCAAAGAGCGATTCATAATATTGAAAATTCTCCTTTTCGTACAAAATTCGAAAGAGACGTGGAGGAAATGGAGGGAAATCTGGGAATCGGATGTATCTCAGATTATGAACCTCAACCATTGTTGATACAGTCTCATCTTGGAAGCTTTGCCATTACTACAGTGGGTAAGATTAACAACATGGATGAGCTGTTGAAATATGTTTATGAGAATGGAAACACTCATTTTCAGGAGATGAGCAGTGGTCAGGTCAATGCAACAGAGCTGATCGCAGCGTTGATTTGTAAGCAGGACAGCATTGTAGAGGGAATCCGGTACGTTCAGAAAGTTGTAGACGGTTCCATGACATTATTGTTGATGACCAAGGAAGGAATTTATGCGGCCAGAGACCGTCTGGGAAGAACACCGATTGTGATTGGTAAGAAAGATGATGCATATTGTGCATCTTTTGAGAGTTTTGCGTATCTGAATCTGGGATATACGGACTATAAGGAATTGGGGCCGGCGGAAATTGATTTTATTACGCCGGATGGAGTGAAGACCCTTGTGGAACCTGGCGATGAGATGCGTGTTTGTTCTTTCTTGTGGGTATACTATGGATACCCAACCTCTTCTTACGAGGGAGTCAACGTAGAAGAGATGCGTTATAACTGCGGAAGCATGATGGCGAAGAGAGATGAAGGAAAAATTAATCCCGATATTATCGCAGGTGTACCGGATTCCGGTATTGCCCATGCTATTGGATATTCCAATGAGGCTAAGATTCCATTTGCCAGACCATTTATCAAATATACACCAACCTGGCCCAGATCTTTTATGCCGACCAATCAGAGCCAGAGAAATCTGATTGCCCGTATGAAGCTGATTCCTGTAAAGGCCCTGATTGAAAATAAGAAATTGTTGTTGATTGATGACTCCATTGTCCGGGGTACACAGCTTCGTGAGACTACAGAGTTCTTATATCAGAGCGGAGCTAAGGAAGTTCACGTACGCCCTGCCTGCCCGCCGCTTCTGTATGGATGTAAATATCTGAACTTCTCTCGTTCCAAATCGGATATGGATTTGATCACAAGACAGGTGATTCGCGAGAAGGAAGGCGAAGATGTTTCCAGAGAAGTTCTGGATGAGTATGCAAATCCGAGCAGCAAAAAATACGATGAAATGCTGGATGCAATCCGTGAGAAACAGAATTTTACCACACTCAGATATCACAGATTAGATGATCTTGAGAAGTCCATCGGAATTTCTCCTTGTAAATTGTGTACTTATTGCTTCAGTGGTAAGGAATAAAATGACAGGCTGAATACAAAAGAAAATTCAAATGTAAAATTGTAAAAAGAAAAGACCGATATTGTCCATCGCAGTGTTTTGGACAGTGTCGGTCTTTTTCCTTGCTTATTTTACGTAATATACGTAATTTTCTTTTCTTGGCTTTGGCTGGGGTGCATCTTGGTCGGCATATCCCAGGATACAATGTCCGATGCCTTCGTAATCTCCCTCGATACCCCATTCCTTCAACATAGCCTTGCCTTCCGGGCTTTCAAACTCTTCTTTGGCGCGGTGAATCCAGCAGCTCCCGATTCCCAGAGCATGAGCAGCATCCATGAGATTTCCCATGACAAGACTTCCGTCATAGAGATAGGTAGGGCGGTCCTTGTCGGCCAGTACGATGAGGACTACCGGTGCTCCGTAAAAGGGATCCGTGTTGGTGCCCATGATCTGTGCATTCATCCTGGACAATTTATCCCGCACTTCCTTGTTGGTGACTGCCACGATAATGGGTGACTGCATTCCCATTCCTGTGGCAGCGTAGGTTCCTGCCTGTATGATGGTGTCGATATCTTCCTGTGGTATCATGTCTGGTTTATATTTGCGGATACTTCTGCGCTCCTGAAGGCTTTTAATAACTTCGTTCATGATTGTACTCCTCCATTTTCTTTTTATTTGCAGTTATGACTTTTTTGAAATCATAAATCTTATTATACGCTCCTGAACTCAGGAGTTCAATGTGTGAAATTGCATGTTTGCAGGTTGATGCTTTGCCTATCGGGTCAAATGCTTGATCCATGTGTAGCTGTTTACCTTGATCACTGCAACCAGACATTTAAAAATCTGGTCGGAGTTCAAAAATGCCACCACGATTACCGGGGACAATTTCCAATAAAATGCCGCCAGAAACGAAAGTGGAATCATGATTACCCAGATACAGATCAAGTCGTTGTACAAGGTAAATTTGGTATCTCCTCCTCCTCGGACGATTCCTGCAAGTACGGGCATCTGATAAGCTGTTCCAATGCAGGTAACGCACAGGACAAGGATGAACTGATGGGTCATGGCCAATGCCTCTGGAGTCAGGGTGTAGAAGGTCAGCAGCGGTGTTCGGATGAAGAACAGTGCAATGCTTGTGAAAATACCGATTACCAGGAAAATGACCTGCAGGGTTCTGGTATATTCCTTGATTTTCTTTAAATTGCCGCCACCCACAGCTTTAGCGATTACTACGGAGGTTGCGGAGGCCGCGCTGATGGATACCACCTTTAATACCTGGAAGAAGGTGGAGGCAACGCTGTTTGCTGCGATGGCATTGGAGTCTAAGTGCCCTAAAATGGCATTTTGTGTGGCTACGGCAAGTCCCCAGAGACCATAAGTCATGACAACCGGGAGACTGACCTTAATAAAATCCAGGGTTAATCGCTTATCCAGCGATGTAAAATCGGATAGCCGCAATTGCAATTTCCGGTCTTTGAATCTCAGATAATATACCACGATGATTAGCTCCAAAATCCGGGCAATCAATGTTCCGGTGGCAGCGCCGCGGATACCCAGGGGGGATGCCCCAAAATTTCCGTAGATTAAGATATAGTTTAAGGTTATATTTGTGACCAGTGTCACCATGGAAAGGTAAAATGCGATTTTTACTGTTTCCACGCTTCGCAGTGTGGACAGCAGGATGTTTGTGACTGCGAAAATCAGGTAAGTGTACCGCAGGATATGCAGGTAGTTCCTGCCTTCCTGAATGATTGCGCTGTCATTGGTAAACAGCGACAGGACTTCTTCCGGGAAGAAGGATACGAGAAAGGTCAATATCAATCCGAAAATCAGTCCGAACAGCAATGCCGTGCTGGTCAGGCTTTTGATGGGCCTTAGCCGCTTCTGTCCCCAATACTGGGAGGACAGCACCACCAGTCCTTCTCCCACGCCGAAAATCAATTGCTGCAGGAAAAATTGGATTTGATTTACCGTTGCGGCTCCTGCAAGTGCCGTCTGGCTATATCCTCCCAGCATAATGTTATCTGCCAGATTGACACCGAAGGTCACCAGGTTTTGTAGAATCAAAACCCAGATCAGGGAAAGGAAGGATTTGTAGAATGTTTTGTCTCTTGTTAATGTTGTCATTTGCCACCTCGTGATAGGTACAAAAATAATACACCAACTGTCAGGTATTTGCCCCGAAAATGCTCAGAAAGAGATTGCTTTCGTACCTTTGAAATATAAGTCCAGATAAATTTAATATAAAAGTTTAGAAGAGTCAAGAGGTAAAATTCTGATTTAGAATTATGAATATGAAGAAGTGAATGATTGCATGACGCTGCGGTTGTATGAAGTAATTGTGGTCAGGATTTGATCAGAGTCTCAAAAGATAGTTCTCACGGATTAATGTATTTTATTTGCCAGAGAGTCAATTCTATAGTATAATTTACAAAGCAGAAGTTTTATCGTATGTCAAGAATGACGTGATTTGGTACATGGAATGAATGACATACTTATGTTGATTAATGGTGTGTTGGCATTCCGGAAGCGGTGGAGGAGATGAGTCCCGGGTTGCCGGGCATGGTGATTCTGTTGTAAAATATATAAGAATCGAGGTTCGTCATGGAGAATAATTTTCGAGAGCAATTAATGAGAATACAGAAGTTGGAAGCCACTTACGTGATTTTCTGCCAGGGAACGAAACTGCCTTTTATTACCTGTGATGAGGAGACATTTAACGACCAGGTATGGGTATTTGTGTCAGAGGAGCAATCTAAGGCTTTCGGACAGAAGAGACTGGAAGAGAATCAGGATGTGTTGATGGTGGCACGTTTGACAAATAATCAGTTGCTGAAATTCTACAGCAGCCTGTATTTGCTGGGTATAAATGAGGTTGTGTTTGTTGAGGAGGAGAAAACTACCAAAATTCCTCTGGAGCGTCTGGTAAAAGAACCAGAGTATACCAAGCTTCCGAAGGGCAAACGTCCGCTGACTAATCCCCAGATGCAGTTAACAGGACTCTATTTTATGCAGGAGCTGCACCGCAGAAAACCAAACAAGGAGAAGCCAAAGCTGCGCGAACTGGAAGAGGAAATGGCTGTGAATATGGTTCGGTCAAAGTTTCTGATGGCTTTGGAAGTAAAAGGCGAGAAGAGAGAGCCGGATGGGTCCAACGTGATGATTCCCTGCGTAAAAAATCCGGAAGGAAAAATGTTCCAGCCGATTTTCACAGACCCGGATGAATTTAATAAATTCAATAAAGAAAAGAGATTCCAGGCAAATATTGTGGATTTTGTTAACATTGAAAGAGTATTGGGCAAGAATGTGGAAGGAATTGTATTGAATCCTCAGAGCACCAATATCGTAATTCTGAAAAGCAAGATTTCCACATTAATTCAGCGGTTTCAGAAAAAATAAGCTGTACAATCCGCCGGAGGCTCTGTCTCTGCGCACATATACAATAACCAGAAAACAAGAATATATTTAGATAGTGAGCCAGATTGGGGGCGTGATCATTTAAAGGGTCACGTCCTCAATCGCCGTTGAATTGCCAGGTATGTGTTAAAAGGGAAAGCCTGATGATGGCAGGCTCAGATAATGGCTGTTTGGGTGCTTTCTATCATGAGTAAGGAGGAAATATGGGCGAAAAATTGACAAGACATGATGTAGAACAGATTGAGAAGGAAATTGAATACCGCAAGCTGGTGGTCCGCAAAAACGCGTTGGAGGCAGTGAAGGAGGCCAGAGCTCATGGAGATTTGAGTGAGAATTTTGAGTACCATGCCGCCAAGAAAGACAAAAACCAGAACGAAAGCCGTATACGCTATTTGGAGCGTATGTTAAAGAATGCTACCATCGTCTCTGAGGATTCCAAAGTAGACGAAGTGGGAATGAACAATACAGTGGAAGTATATTTTGAAGAAGATGATATGACAGAAACCTACAAACTGGTGACTTCTATTCGGGGTAATTCTCTGGATGGAAAAATCAGCACCGAATCCCCTCTGGGCAAAGCCATCATGGGACACAAGGTGGGCGACCGCGTCCTTGTAAAAGTGAATGAAAGCGTGGGCTATTATGTAGAAATAAAGTCCATCAAAAACACCATCGATGACGGATCAGATCATATCAGAAGCTTTTAACAAACAAAAGAGCAGGAGCTTTCGACATGAAAACAAAGAAAAGAGACTATTTATTCGATAATTATAAAGCACTGTTAATCATATTAGTGGTAGTGGGCCATTTTGTGGAAGTGGCTTCCGAAGACAACAGCTTCTTGTATGCGCTGAAATGGATTATATTTTCTTTTCACATGCCGGCTTTTATCTTCATATCCGGATATTTTTCCAGAAAGAAATATTCGTTGGGAAAATTGATTCAGAAATTACTGGTTCCCTATCTGATTTTCGAGCTGCTTTATTATTTGCTTTATACCTACGTGGTTCATAAGGATACAGAACTTTATCTGTTGTATCCTAAATTTTCACTATGGTATCTGATGGCGCTGTTTGTATGGAAATGGATTACCCCATGGGTCAAGAAAATTCCGGGGCATGTTTCACTGGCATTTCTGGCAGGATTGGCGGTGGGAGCTTCCAGTCTGGACGACAATTTCCTGACTCTTCCAAGAATGATTACGTTCTATCCCTTCTTTCTGCTGGGGGTGGATTTTGACCGAAGCTGGCTGGATCGATTTCGAAATGAGTCAAGGCGTATGGGTGCAGAAATCCTGGTGCTGGCATTGAATTTGCTTTTAATCCGGGTAGCGTTGGACAGTAACCTGTCTCTGAAGATTTTTTACGGCAGATACAATTATGATTATCTGGATTTTACCGTATCTGAGGGTATTCTGATTCGAGTCATGTGTTATACCATTTCTCTGCTGATGACATTATTGTTAGCAATGATTCTTCCTGATAGACAAATGTCCTGGTCCTATCTCGGTTCCAGAACCATGGCAGTGTATCTGTTTCATGGATTGGTTTATTCCTGCTTTAAGATGGGAAAATCTTTTTACAACAGTCTGCCAAACACTGTGGAAACTCTGATTTTGATTGGCTTCAGCCTCCTTGTGGTGTGGCTGCTGTCCAGAAAGCCTTTTACGGACTTTACCAACTATATATCTAATTTACATTTACCAAAAAAACGAGTCAATGAAATGGAGAGTGAAAAGTAAATGAAAGTGAAAAAAACGGACTTTTCCACAGGCAATGTGTATCGAAATATTCTGGAGCTTGCCATACCGATGACGGCAGCTCAGATTATCAACCTGTTATATAACATTGTGGATCGCATGTACATAGGCAGAATTCCGGGAGAGGGAAAATTAGCTCTTACCGGACTGGGAATCTGTTTTCCAATCATAATGATGGTAAATGCATTTGCCAACCTGTTTGGATCGGGAGGGGCACCTATCTGTTCCATGGAGCAGGGGAGGAATGACAATGAAGAGGCAGAACGGGTCATGGGAAACACCTGTACCATGCTGATTCTCACAGGAATTGTACTTACCTGTCTGGGTATACTCTTTAATAAACCCATACTATACGCGTTTGGAGCCAGTGACGTGACTTATCCCTATGCCAGAGCTTATGGTATCATTTATCTGGCAGGAACGGTATTTGTGATGATCAGTCTGGGAATGAACGGATTTATCAATAATCAGGGTTTTGCCAAAATAGGTATGATGACGGTTTTGGTAGGTGCTATACTGAATATCATCCTGGATCCTGTTTTTATCTTTCTTTTGCATATGGGAGTAAAAGGGGCCGCAATAGCAACGGTTATCTCCCAGATGGTTTCCGCCCTGTGGGTGCTGCGTTTTCTCACAGGGAAAAATACGGTACTGCAGCTTAGACCTTCTGTGATGCTCGTCAAATGGTCCAGAGTCAGGAAAATCATGGTGCTTGGACTTACAGGATTTATGATGCAGGTAACCAACAGTGTGGTGCAGATCGTATGCAATTCCACCTTACAGCGATACGGCGGAGATTTATACGTAGGCGTGATGACCGTCATGAGCTCCATCCGGGAAATCTTCAATATGCCTGCCATGGGACTTACCAACGGTGCCCAGCCCGTAATCAGCTATAATTATGGTGCAGGAGAGTACGGCAGAGTCAAGAAAGCCATTAAGTTCATGTCCATCTCCTGTGTCTCCATTATCCTTCTCCTGTGGTTGATTCTGATTTCCTTCCCGGAATTTTTCGTGGGGATTTTTAACAATGATTCAGACATGATTGCGGCCAGTGTTCCTGTGATTCATATCTATTTCTTTGGACTGTTTATGATGGCGCTGCAATTTTCCGGTCAGAGTACCTTTGTGGCACTGGGTAAGGCAAAATATGCCATATTCTTCTCCATCTTCCGGAAGATCATCATTGTGGTACCATTTACGTTAATCCTGCCCAGAGTTTGGAATCTGGGTACCAATGGAGTGTTTGCCGCAGAACCCGTCTCCAACTTTATCGGAGGAGCTGCCTGTTTTATCACCATGCTTAGCGTGGTAATGCCAGAACTTAAACGGGGAGCAAAAGCCAAAGGCTAGATTTAATCCTCCTCTAACACTGCCGAGGCGAAAAATTGCGGCAGATGAAAATTCGGTGAATCCCATATAATAGGAGCATAGCTGGCAAAATGAGTGTTGCCGGAACTCTCCTTTATTTTGTAAAAATTAAATCGGAACGATTTTATCGAATCTTCAGAGAGCAGGGCAAGAGGTAACGTCAGATAGACGTGCCAACAACTCTGCTCCCTTTTTACCTGGCAATCCAATTGACTCATCATATTATCTGTCAGAAAAACACGGTTTGCCTTATCAGCACCTTTCTGAGCCAACATAGCTCCCAGAGAGTTGATCTCAAAATTGTAATAATCCTTATTGTAATACTCATCTTTCGGCGAAGATTGAATAAAAAATTCCAAAGCACTGTCCAAATATACCGGGGCCTGATTCTGAACACAGACAGCAACAGGATCGGCTTCCCGTGCCCACATATGAACAAAAAGATTCTGTTTGGGCAGTAGTCCCAGCTGTCCAAAAGCAGCAGGCCGATAGTTTCCACCCCAGTTAAAGCTATCAATCGGGCAGACAGGACAAAGAACAATATCCTCTCTCTTTTCTAACCTTCTAACCTGATACCCCATAATCATCCTCCTTCTCCAAAATATAAATACAACCAAATACCTGAACTTTTCGAGTTCGCCAAGGCGTACTTATTGTCATAGTAAAGCAGATATTTGGAATCTACCTTGATATTTCCTTTGAACGCAGCCTTTTTACTATTATACTATAAAAAATTCGGATGGGGCTGTCTTGTATCAAAGTGTATAAAAAAAAGAATCAATCGTGCTATTGCGCAGAAAAAGATAAGACTCTATACTAAACTTACGAAAGAATGTGTCTGGAACGGAAGATTTAAGAAATTTTCTGATATAGATTTCTGACACGGTGACAAAACTTTTGCGAGAGGAGACGGTAATCATGAGTCAAACAAAAGGACGGGTAACACTTCCAAGTGAGTCAAATTTTGTCAAAGAAACCCGGGAAATCCTGGAGCGATGGGGAGCAGATGCTATCCGCGACAGCGACGGAACCAAGTTAGATGAAGATATTAAAGCATTAGATGCAAAAATTTACACCACCTATTTTGTGGCGAGAGGACACAACGAGTTTGCTGAAAAACATATGGAGGAATGCCAGCAGCTCTATCTGATGTCGAAACACAATCTTGCTACAGAAACCACCCTGGAGATAACCTTCATGGACGGCTATTATCAGGAACAGGTGATTCCTGACTACATTCACCATGAGAAAAAATGGTGGGAAGTTATAGACAGGACCACTCAAATGGTAGTGCCAGTGGAGGATTGGCGCTTAAATAAAGAGAGACACAGCGTCATAGTGAAGAATGCCGTTCCTTTCCACGAATATACTGTATCCTTCCTGGCTTACGCTATTTGGGACCCGACTCAGATGTACAACCACATCACAAACCAGTGGGGAGACAAACCTCATGAGATTCCCTTTGATGTGCGCCAAACAGCATCGGCACAATTTGCAAAAGAATATCTGATCCAGTGGCTGAAAGACAACCCGGATACAGATGTGGTACGTTTCACCACCTTTTTTTACCATTTTACCCTGGTATTTAACCAGGAGGCCAAAGAGAAATTTGTAGACTGGTTCGGTTACGGAGCCACAGTATCCGTGAAAGCTCTGGAAGAATTTGAACAGGAATACGGCTACGCACTGCGTCCGGAAGATATTGTAGACAACGGCTACTACAACTCTACCTTCCGTGTCCCCACCAAAGCCTACCGTGATTATATGGATTTCATTCAACGCTTCGTAGCCCAAAAAGCGAAAGAGCTGATAGAAATTGTCCATGAAGCAGGACGGGAAGCTATGATGTTTCTGGGTGACAACTGGATTGGAACAGAACCCTACGGAAAATACTTTGAAAGTATGGGACTGGATGCAGTTGTGGGAAGCGTAGGAGGAGGAGCTACTTTGCGATTAATCTCTGACATCCCCCACGTAAAATATACAGAAGGCCGCTTCTTGCCATACTTTTTCCCAGATACCTTCTATGAAGGGAACGATCCCTGTGCAGAAGCCATGGACAACTGGCTCTGTGCCAGACGAGCCCTCATGAGAAAACCTGTGGATCGTATCGGATACGGCGGTTATTTAAGCCTTGCCTATAAATTTCCAGAATTTGTAGACTACATAGAAAAAGTGACTGACGAATTCCGAATGATTTACGATAACATCCACGGCGTAGCACCGTACTGTGGAGTAAAAGTTGCCATTTTGAATTCCTGGGGAAAATTGCGCTCCTGGCAGACCTATATGGTTGCCCACGCCCTGAGATACAAACAGATTTATTCTTACTTTGGAATTCTGGAATCCCTAAGCGGAGCAGCAGTAGACGTGACTTTCCTGAGCTTCGATGATATTCGAAAAACCGGAATTCCAGAAAATATAGACGTAATTATTAACGCAGGAGATGCTATGACGGCCTTCTCAGGAGGAGAAGAATGGCTGGATGAAAAACTGGTAACCACTCTGCGCAGATGGATTTACAATGGAGGAGGATTCCTGGGTGTAGGAGAACCCTCGGCCATCCATCACGGAGGAAGATACTTCCAACTGGCAGACGTATTAGGTGTGGACAAAGAGCTGGGCTTCACCCTTTCCACCGATAAATACTTCCACACCCCGTTGGAAACACACTTCATCACAGAAGACCAGGATGGTATCTACGATTTCGGAGAAAGCATGAAAAATATCTACGCTCTCAGTGCACAGACAGAAATCATCGAATACTCCAACGAAGAAATCCACATCGCCGCCAACACCTACGGCAAAGGAAGGGGAGTCTATCTGGCTGGTCTGCCCTACAGCTACCCCAATACCCGCCTGCTTCTGAGAAGCCTCTACTACGCCGCCCACAAAGAAAACGACCTGAAAAAATGGTACACAGACAACCTGTACTGCGAAGTAAACACCTACCCCGCCGCCCACAAATACGCCATCCTGAACAACTCCGCAGTTACTCAGACAACCACCTTCTACGACGGAACAGGTACCCCAGAGACACGAACCCTCCATCCCGGCGAAATCCTCTGGTGCGAATACTAGGGCGGGTGGGGGATGGAGATTCAAGAGACGCTGTGCTTCCCTTGAATCCCCATCCCCCTTTATCATTGAATGCCTACATTAATCCTCAAACGATCCCTCAGAAATAACCTTAATTGACAAAGCATACTCCGAAGGCGTCATCCCCGTAATCTTCTTAAACTGCCGAGAAAAATAATGAATCGAAGTATACCCCAAATGCTCCGAAATCTGAGAAAAATTTAAATGCTGCTCCCGAATCAATTGCCGTGCCATAGTAATCTTCATCCTGGAAAAGAAACTAATCACTCCACACCCATGCCTCTCCCGAAATAACTTCTGAAGCTGAGACCTACCAATCAAATTTTCTCTGCAAACCTCTTCAACCGTAATATGCTCACAAATATGAACCTCCAAATACTCAAGAATCCGCTCATAAATCTGTGTATCATTAGTCTTTTTAATGGATTTCATAGGAGGAAGTACTGGAAGCTGCTCCTCATACCTGCGGTGCATCTGCAAAAGCATCTGTTCCAGATAAAGATGAATCAACTGCTCCGAAGCAAAAGGGGCAGGTTCCCTTCGTCCCAATTTCTGAAGATAAGGATCATCCAAAGGAGTACAAAAACACTTCCGTGCCTCGATAATAATCTGCGCCAGAAGATTTCTCTCAGTCTCGTTGATCATTAAAATCTTATCCTGAAAAAAATCCATACAAAAAGAATCACAATAAAAAGCCATTACCACCAAATTGGGAGCACTCTTCCCATTGGCTTTCAATTTGTGAAACTCATTGGGTTTGTGAAAAATAATCTGTCCTTTGTGCAAAACATGTGGGGTATCATCGGCATAAACCTCCACCTCACCCTTATCCACATAGCAAAACTCCCAGAAATCGTGAGATTCTCCTTCAAAACTGAAATCACTTCGATATTCAAAATAATGAATAGAAATAATACTTTCAATTATCAAATCATCCCGCAGAACAGTACGTACATAAGCCATAAAAACATCTCCTCCAGAGGTAAAAAGTAGTTAACCAGGATAACATAATATAATGCAGTACGGTAATACAATAACAATTCAATGTATCAATGCTGCAAATGAAAAAAATTATCTAAATTCTCCTCACCATTATACCCTATCTGAAAAATAGAATCAATAGTGCAACTTAGTGAATCAATAGTGCAAAGACGAAAATATGTATTATGTACTATAATAA
>CAMQZX010000051.1 GCA_947039785.1 uncultured Lachnospiraceae bacterium
TGAGCTTCTCGGCCTTTCTACACGCCAGATTACACGTTTAAAGAAAGGAGTCCTCGCATCTGGTGCTGAATCCCTGATTCACAAAAATTCTGGTAGAAAGCCTGCTCACGCTGTCTCTGAGGAAAGGAAGGAAGCTATCCTCTCGATTTATTCCCGCCCGGAATTGTCAGGGGTAAACTTCCTCCATTTCAAAGATATACTGGCTGCAGATTTTGGAATTCAAATTTCCTGTTCTGCTCTTTCCAGTATACTAAAAAATGCCGGATTTGAAAGCCCCAAAAAGAAAAAAATACGTCACCGTACACATCGCAGGAAACGTAAACCGCATCCAGGACAGCTAATCCAAATCGATGCCACTCCTTTTGAATGGTTCGGTGGGAATTTAAAATACGCTCTTCATGGTGCCACTGGCAAGATTGTCGGTCTGTTCCTCACTCAGAATGAATGTCTTTATGGATACTTAGAGACCATGCGTCAGTGTTGTGTGGACTTCGGTGTCCCACAGACGATCTATTCGGATAACCATACGATCTTCCGTTCCCCTAAGACAGGAAAATTGACAGTTGATGAACTGATTACTGGGAAGACTGTCCATCTGACGCAATTCGGACGTTCTATGCATGAATTGGGGGGTGACCTCGTTTTTGCAAAAACTCCTCAGACGAAAGGGCGTATTGAACGTTTATGGGTAACCCTGCAGAGCAGGCTACCTGTAGAGTTCTCCAAACGTGGGATCAAAAATATCTCAGAAGCAAACCGTTTTCTTGAAGAAGAATACCGTACTATCTTTAACGAAAAATTTGCAGTAGAACAGGAAGCGGAATCTATTTTTGTTCCTCTCGCACAGGATATAGATATCGATTCTATCCTCTGTGTAAAGCACACACGAAAAACGGATGCTGCCGGAACATTTTCCTTTAAAAACCGTTGTTTTCAGATCCTAGACGCTGGGTTCCCCATCATCAATGCCAGAAGGCAAATCACTGTACTGATGAGTCCCCGTTATGGGATCCGTGTGGAGTATCAAGGGAAAACCTATGACACGATTCGTTATCTGAGGCCACAAAATAAAAATGCAAACACAACTGTAACAAAGAAAGTTATAAACACGGTAACTCCACATCTGCGACTCAGACACAGCAGTGACGAATGGAAAAAAATATGGTGGGCAGAAGACTACAATCTTTCCCTAAAATTCCTTTATGAGCTGTTTTTTGAAAAACAGCAGTCTGCTTCTTAAATGGGCTTGACTACGGAACAATTATCAGCTGCATAGCAGTCAAGGGCAACTTGCTGTTTATATACCCTTGATTGTTATGCAGTGATAATTATAATGATATCTGCCCATTAAAAAGTGACATTTTATCAAATGAATCTAACTTGAAAAAAGTGACATTTTCAAAAGTTATTGACAAGAATTTTCTCCAACGAATAGCCAATTTGCATTCTGCGCTCATCAGCGGTCAGCGATGCGTTTTTCAGCGGACACTATGCGGAGCGAAACGGCCATATAAGCATGACCGATGACAACGCATTGCGGCCGTTTTGCTCCGCAAAGTCAGCCGTTTGGTTCCGCAATATGCAGCCAATTTCGCTGGTGTTTTTGTTTTTGGCACCATTTTAGCACCGCTGCCCCTACTTTTCACTATTCTCTCCACCTATTTCAGAACACAAAAAGGGCTTCCCGTTTTCTTGGAAAGCCCCATAAAATCAAGTTTTTTGTAGACACTATCAAAGATTACTCGATGATTGTAGCAACACGGCCTGATCCAACAGTACGTCCACCTTCACGAATAGCGAATGTAAGACCCTGGCTCATAGCGATTGGGTGAATCAGTTCGATTGTCATTTCTACGTTATCACCAGGCATGCACATTTCTGTACCTTCTGGTAAGTTGCAGACACCTGTTACGTCAGTTGTTCTGAAGTAGAACTGAGGTCTGTAGTTGTTGAAGAAAGGTGTGTGACGACCACCCTCGTCTTTTGTCAGAACGTAAACCTGAGCTGTGAATTTTGTATGGCATGTGATTGTTCCTGGTTTAGCAAGAACCTGTCCACGCTCGATCTCTGTTCTCTGAACACCACGAAGCAGAGCACCGATATTATCACCAGCCTGAGCCTCGTCTAACAGTTTACGGAACATCTCGATACCAGTAACAACTGTTTTTCTTGTCTCTTCTTTGATACCAACGATTTCAACTTCCTCACCAACATGAAGAGTACCAGCCTCTACTCTACCAGTAGCAACAGTACCACGACCTGTGATAGAGAATACATCCTCTACAGGCATGATGAATGGCTTATCTGTGTCACGCTCTGGATCTGGAACATAGCTGTCAACAGCTTCCATTAATTCCATAATCTTGTCGCCCCACTCGCTTGCAGGATCTTCCAGAGCTTTCAGAGCAGATCCCTGGATAATAGGTGTGTCATCACCTGGGAACTCATACTCGTCTAACAGCTCACGGATTTCCATCTCAACCAGCTCTAACAGCTCTTCATCGTCTACCATATCGCATTTGTTCATGAATACTACGATGTAAGGTACACCTACCTGACGGGATAACAGGATGTGCTCTTTTGTCTGAGCCATAACACCGTCTGTAGCAGCTACAACAAGGATAGCACCGTCCATCTGAGCAGCACCAGTAATCATGTTCTTAACGTAGTCAGCATGTCCTGGGCAGTCAACGTGTGCATAGTGTCTCTTATCTGTCTCATACTCAACGTGAGCTGTGGAAATTGTGATACCACGCTCTCTTTCTTCTGGAGCTTTATCGATGTTCTCGAAATCTGTAGCTGTGTTACCAGCAACTCTTTCAGATAAAACTTTTGTAATTGCAGCTGTTAAAGTTGTTTTACCATGGTCTACGTGTCCAATAGTACCAATGTTACAATGTGGTTTGGTTCTCTCAAATTTAGCCTTTGCCATTTTAAAACGTCCTCCTTATAACATGTACCCTTTCCTGGGTTTTTGTTTGTTTTAAAAATATTTAGAATTAACCTGCTAACCTTGATTATATTTCAAATCAAGGCTATTTGCAAGCATTTTTTATTTAATTAGCGGGATATTCTCCCTATATTCCTCACCGCTCACTCTGTGAACAGCAATCTGGATTATCAATCTTTCTTTGATAATACTTTTTCCTGTACGGATTTTGGTACTGGCTCGTATTTCTCGAAGAACATGGAGTAGTTACCACGACCCTGTGTTCTGGAACGCAGGTCTGTTGAGTATCCGAACATCTCTGACAGCGGAACGAATCCACGAATCATCTTACCGCCACCGATATCATCCATACCCTCGATACGTCCACGACGGGAGTTGATATCTCCGATTACATCACCCATGTAGTCTTCTGGAGTAGTAACCTCTACTCTCATGATAGGTTCCAGTAAGATTGGAGATGCTTTCTGCATAGCTTCCTTGAATGCCAGAGATCCGGCAATGTGGAATGCCATTTCAGAAGAATCGACTTCATGGTAAGATCCATCGTATACGTTAGCAGATACACCAACTACCGGGAATCCACCCAGGATACCAGCTTTCATAGCTTCCTCGATACCTTCGCCGACTGCAGGGATGTATTCCTTAGGAATAGCACCACCGACAACAGTGGATTCGAACTTGTACAGCTCTTCTCCGTTGGCATCCATTGGCTCGAATTTAACTTTACAGTGACCGTACTGACCACGACCACCAGACTGTTTTGCGTATTTGCTGTCAATATCAGCAGGTTTGGTGATTGTCTCTTTGTAAGCAACCTGAGGTGCACCTACATTAGCCTCTACCTTAAACTCACGCAGAAGTCTGTCTACGATAATCTCTAAGTGAAGCTCACCCATACCAGCGATGATTGTCTGTCCTGTTTCCTGATTTGTATGAGCACGGAATGTGGGATCTTCTTCTGCAAGTTTTGCAAGAGACTCACCCAGTTTACCCTGACCAGCTTTTGTCTTAGGCTCGATAGCCAGCTCAATAACTGGTTCTGGGAATTCCATGGACTCCAGAATAACCGGATGCTGCTCGTCACAGATTGTATCGCCTGTTGAAGTGAACTTAAATCCGATCGCTGCAGCGATATCTCCGGAATAAACCTTAGCTAATTCCTCACGTTTGTTAGCATGCATCTGAAGGATACGTCCTACACGCTCTTTCTTGCCCTTTGTAGCATTCAGTACGTAAGAACCGGAGTTCATGGTACCGGAATATACACGGAAATATGCAAGCTTACCAACGAATGGGTCTGTCATAATCTTGAATGCCAGAGCTGAAAATGGCTCTTCATCGGAAGAATGTCTTACGATTGGGTTACCATCCATATCCTCACCCTCGATAGCAGGGATATCTGTTGGAGCTGGCATAAACTCAAGAATTGCATCCAATAATTTCTGAACGCCTTTATTTCTGTAAGCTGTACCACAGCAAACAGGAATAGCAGCACACTCGCAAGTAGCCTTTCTCAGGACTGCTTTCAGAGCGTCGATAGAAGGCTCGTCACCTTCCAGGTATTCCATCATCAGATCGTCATCTAATTCACAAATCTTCTCAACTAATTCTGTATGATAAAGTTCTGCATCATCCTGCATATCTTCAGGAATATCAACAATGGAGATATCTTCACCCTTCTCATCATTGTAGATATAAGCCTGCATCTCAAACAGGTCGATAATTCCTTTGAACTCGTCTTCTTTACCGATTGGCAGCTGAAGACAAATTGCATTTTTACCTAATCTGGTCTTAATCTGGTCTACTGCATTATAGAAATCCGCACCCAGGATATCCATCTTGTTGATGAACGCCATACGAGGTACGTTATAAGTGTCAGCCTGACGCCATACATTCTCAGATTGAGGTTCTACACCACCCTTAGCACAGAAGACGCCTACGGCACCATCCAGTACACGGAGTGAACGCTCAACTTCTACTGTAAAGTCTACGTGTCCTGGTGTATCAATAATGTTGATACGATGCTCCAGAGCACCTGGCTTTGTCTTGCAGTGATCCTGCAATGTCCAGTGACAAGTTGTAGCGGCTGAAGTAATTGTGATACCTCTTTCCTGCTCCTGCTCCATCCAGTCCATGGTAGCAGTTCCTTCATGGGTATCACCAATCTTATAGTTAACACCGGTATAGTACAAAATACGCTCTGTTAATGTAGTTTTACCCGCATCGATATGAGCCATAATACCAATGTTTCTGGTTCTCTCTAATGGATATTCTCTTCCAGCCATTGGATTTCCTCCTAGAATCTGTAATGAGCAAATGCTTTGTTAGCCTCTGCCATTTTATGCATATCTTCTTTCTTCTTAACAGATGCTCCAGTATTGTTCATGGCATCTAATAACTCGTTCGCAAGTCTCTCTTCCATGGTCTTCTCGCCTCTTTTACGAGAATATGTTGTGATCCAGCGAAGAGCCAGTGCCTGACGACGGTCAGGTCTGACTTCGATAGGTACCTGATAGGTAGCTCCACCGATACGTCTTGCTTTTACTTCCAGAACAGGCATGATGTTGTTCATAGCCTCTTCGAATACTTCAAGAGCTGGCTTTCCAGCCTTCTCTTCCACTCTGGCAAATGCTCCGTATACAATCTTCTGAGCGACACCTTTCTTACCATCTAACATAATGTTATTGATAAGTTTGGTAACCACTTTGTTGTTGTACATAGGATCTGCCAGCACGTCTCTCTTTTGAGTATGTCCTTTACGTGGCACGTTACTTCCCTCCTTAATCATGATCAGTGGGATCTGCTTACACAGATCACTTCGATTAATTCATAGGTACTCACACTTTAGATGTATGTTCGCACTGGTAAATCGATATTTAACCCGCAACCGACAGGGTATATGGAATAACCGTACTATCTATCATCAATTGGGTGATACTTTAACTGATCTTTTTTATTATATTATTTTTTAGGTCTCTTAGCTCCGTATTTGGAACGAGCCTGTCTTCTGTTAGCAACACCGGCTGTATCCAGTGTTCCTCTGATGATATGGTATCTTGTACCTGGTAAGTCCTTAACCCTTCCTCCACGGATGAGAACAACGCTGTGCTCCTGAAGGTTATGTCCTTCTCCTGGGATGTAGCTTGTTACTTCGATTCCGTTAGAAAGACGAACTCTGGCGATTTTTCTAAGAGCTGAGTTCGGCTTCTTAGGTGTTGCAGTCTTAACAGCAGTACATACACCTCTTTTCTGAGGGGAAGACATATCTGCGCTTTTCTTTTTCAGAGAGTTGTAGCTTTTCTGAAGTGCTGGTGCTGTAGATTTTTTAACTGTTGTCTGTCTTCCTTTTCTTACTAACTGGTTAAATGTTGGCATTCCATTTCACCTCCCGATTTTTTCTCACATGTTTTGTGGTCTGCGGTTGCTATTTTCATAGTAAAATAATCAAGCGCACAAAAAAAGAATACGTTTTTATGCACGCTTGTTTATTATATCCTCTGAAAAATCTTCTGTCAAGGGTTTTTACTTTCTAATCTGTGATTTTTTCTTGTATCTTTTTTTGTACAAAGGCTGTTTTCCGGATTTGCTGTTCTTTCTTATTCTTCACTCTTCTGAAGCTTCTTATACACCCGTTTTGCCCCTATCTTAAGAGCGGAGGAATTTTCATACCATTCCAGGCGCTTTACTGCCTCCCGCATTCCGTTGTAATTCTCAAGCCTCTGTGCCAGTCCCATTCTACGTGCTACTTCCTTGGGTTTGTTGCACACAATCGGACGAACAGGCTTTTTGTACCTGACCCCTTTCATCCTCTCATCCATGGGAACAGTGGATCTGTCCTTCTTCTGATAAATATGAGGAAGCTGGTTCTCATTGAGAAAATCTACGAAATGCCAGAAGCGTTCTTCATGTCCCTGATTCACCTGGGAGAAATCTGTCTTTTCATAAATCTCAAAAAGGTTGGTAGCTTCATTTACCTCACTGGCAGGCATGTTGGGGATGTTATGATACTCTGCCAGCTCCCGGATTCTGGCATCTGTAGGAAACAGAAAGCTGGGCACTCCGCTTAAAATACACCCAACCGCCCCATGAATCCGTGTTCCGTAATTAAAATCCATTTTTTTATTAAATTCCAGTATGCTTGGCAGATTGATAAAAAACCTGGCGCGGTCATTGATAAATGCTTCATCCTCAATGGTGCTGGGGTATAAAATCTGTGAGTCCTCTGTCTCAGGAAGAGGAATTCCAAGATAAATCAACTTCAGATCATCCACATATTGAGGGACAAAATAGTAATTGGGCAGTACTTCTCTGTTTCGAATCATAAACTCTTTAAAATTCACAGGGTTGGACACGGACCCGGTCACACACACTGCAGAATCACTGGTAAGAGGTCTTTTCTCCCGGACAGGAAGTCCCGGTCCAAACATTGCCAGAGAGGGACAGCCAATTACATCAATCTGAGAGAAGCCAAGATTCTTCAAGTAAGCTTCTGTGATAATTCCCCGCACCCCTACAGTGGAGGAGTGCGCCAGCACAGCTGATATAAACCTTTTAACCGCGTCATCATAAGAATGGGGTGTACAAATATCCGGCTCATAATCATCCTGAATGCCGATACCTGTCACCACACAGGGAATGGTCAGCTTCTGTATCAGCGCTGTCCATTGCTCCATCATATTTACAAAAGACTGACGGAAGGAATTGGCCATGGGCAGCACCAGATAATCGTAATGCTCATTAATATACTCCGCCGTCATTTTTTGCTTCGACAGCTCTCTGTCTGACAGGAAATCCACTTCTGTCTCTTCTGTATACAAGGTTCTGGTCATACTGTAAGCAAACAGCAGATTTCCAGAATTATTTCCTATTAACCTTTTCCGGATTACTTCCATTGGGCCATGTACTTCAAAAGGCGAAACACTGGCGCGTATTAATATTCTTTTCATACTCTATTCCTTAATCGTAACTTCTTTAATATAGTTAGAAAGAGTCTGCCAAACCCTTTCTCCCAATTTCAGAAAATGAAATAGTATCATTAAAATGCATGAATCCTGTCATGCATTTTAATGATACTATAACAAAAATGCCTATATGTCAATGAATTATAAATTTTTTTTAGATATTATCATAACACCAAAGAATTATAATACACTTTCTGCCCAGCGGAGAATCTTTTCCGTAATCTTTCTGGTAATCTCCGAATAACGGAATACCTTTCGTATGAAATCCAGAAAAACGGAAATAGCCAGACTGGATACCAGCAGAAACAGAAAAATCACTACTGCATTCCCAAAGGAATAGGTAAACTTCCGAAACCATACTCCCCGAATAAAATTGTGCACGTAGAAAATATCTCCGGAATGTCTTCCAATCAATTCCAAAACCTGCTTTAACACAGGAATCTCCAGAATAAACTCATGGCACCAGCAGATAAAAGCCACCGACACAATCCCATTCATGGCGAATTCCAGATTGGCTCTGCCCCAGTCACTTGTGCGGACATAGAATAAAGCCAGCAGCAACGGAGTAAAAATCATAAATTTGATCAGCTTGCTGACCCAATAATTCCGCCCTATCTGCCAGGCCTTCATCCTCTCCAGTACCTGACGATCCGCAAAACAGACAGCCACCGGCACTGCAAGCAGCCATTTTGTCAGATTCACGTTAGCCTCCAGGAAAAAGCTTCCCCCAAACAATACCATAACTGCAAACAACCATCCATAACGCTTATAAATCCGCACGCATACCGGCATAAATACTGTCACGAGCACTGCAAGACTCATATACCACCAGGTATCAATCATCATCTGAGTCCCGAAAATATTGGATACTCCAAATAAATCCAGAACGAAGCCTCCAAGCTTTTCCAATCTGCCCTCTCCATAGCGAGAGATTCCCAACACCCTAGTCAAAATCTGGCAAAATACAAAGGGAAGCAGAAACATGAAAAACAAGCCCAGATATCTTTTGATTGCAAACAGGGTTGCCTGCTGATTGGTAAATTCGTAATCTTTAAACTGCTTTTTCAGAGAAAGAGTAAGGCCATAAGCGGTGAGAAAAATAAACATACCCACACAGATCTGCATATTAAAAATATAATACATGGCACTCTCTTTTGGGATTGGCCAAAACTGTACGTCAAACCCTCTGAATCGAAAATCTCTGGAAAACAGATGATACGCTAGAAGAAACAAAATAGCGATTCCCTTAACAGCCTGTGTGTTGTCCCTGGTAAATCCATATCCGCCTTCTACGGCCCCCTTCATAGTTCCCATAATTTCTTATTTTTCCTCCTTCTTCCTTGGCTTTCCCATCAGCACCGGGAAATAGTTCTCCACGATCTGAATCACACCGCACTCCAGAAGCATCAATTCCAGCAGCGTGCCTGTACACTCCAGATAATAGCGCAGCCCCGGTTCCTCCGCCAGTGTATACACTGCATTCCATCCATTGATGATCAAAACCTTAAAGCCCAGTGTACCGTGGGTTGCCATGATGACCAGAGAATACTTTCCGCAGAAATTGAGGAAAGTCATCTTCCACCATTTCTCCAGATACTCCAGAATCAAAACAGTTCCAATGGAAGCAATAATTCCATTAAAATAGAAAAGCGCCGGATGAATTCCCACTTTCAGCAGATTTAGGTTCACACCAGGGTTTATCTGAGACAGATATATGTCTGCCGCAAACAGAACCACACCTATAAGAAATCTCAAATTCCGGTTCTTTACACGGGACAACAAAAGATAACAAATGTAACCAGCTCCGATAAACCAGAAAGCAACCAGTCCCTTATTCACAGTCAAAATAGGGAAAAGTACAATTTTATAACGGGCACCACTCAAAGACTCTTCCAGAACAGGGAGAAGATTCACAAAATACTGCACAAATACCGGGACAATCACCGCACTGATCACTCTCACCCACCTGGGAGACTTGATAATCAGAAAAAACAATATCTGACCAATAAAAATAGAAGGCAGAAACCACAGCGCACTGATACCACGCAGAGTACAGGTGGCATAAAGCTGTTCCAGAAACTTGTGAAGAATATGAGTACCTGAACGCCCTTTCATCAGGCAGAGTAAAATATTATACAGTATAACAATGGCACTGTATCCAAAATAGGGAACCATCATCGACTTTATCTGTTTGACAAAATAAGATTTAAAGTCCAGTCTCCGAAATGTCTGGCGCATACAGAGCAGATAACCGGAAACAATGTAAAAAATCGCCAGTTTATAAGAGGCGAACCAGGTATCCACAGGATTCCCCATCATAGTAATATGTCCGAACACAACCATTAAAATACCCCAGCCCTTTGCGGCATCCAGATATCTCAGTCGTTTTGTCACAGGTGTTACTGTCGTATCCATAAATATCTTATTCCTTTCCAAATCATTGAGTACAAAAAATGCACTGTAAATATCCCCTACATAATACAGGAAAAGTGCCCCGCATGTCAAATGCGAGGCACCGCCTAAAGATTAATAGCCTTTTTCAATGATATATTCATAAGTCCGTTTACTGTTGTCGTTATCACGATAGGTAAAATAGTAATCTCTCATCTTACCGTATTTTTCCTTCTCCCGGAAATCACTTCCGACATATTCTGCAATACCGTCAATCAGCTTGTCACATTCCATATACCGTTCTCCAAACAAATCCTTCTCCATGTCCAGATAACTTCCATGGGCCTGCATATACATGTCACAGTCAAACTGATAAAACAGCACCGGCTTACCCAGATAATACACATCCCAGCATACACTGGAATAATCTGTGATCAGCATGTGACATTTCTTAATGATCTCATTCAGCGGCGTAGAGCCGAATGGAATCAATTCCACATTGTCTTCGCTGATGTTAAACTCGCTGAGATAATCCCTGAATTTTGGGTGAATATAGAAGATCAATTTCACATTTTTCTCCTTTAACACCTGTCCCAGCTTCTGACTTTGCAGGAAAGTCATATAGTTCTTATAATAATCGCTCTCCCGGAATTCATCGGCACTTTTCTCCTCCAGCCAGGAACGCCAGGTTGGCATGGCAAGAATGATCTTCTCCTCTTTTCTGGAAGTATCCTCCAGTACATCCCAGCGGGTAAAGCCCAAAATCGGCGCGTTTTCTGCCAGATATCCGAATTCATCCACCACAATTTTCTGCTCAAATTCTGAAGTGGTGGTGAAATGAGTCATGGGGCTGGATCCTTTCTTTCCAAAGATACTGTCCACTCGCTTTAGGGCTGTCACACCGTGCTGCAAAAATAAAATATTATGCTTGGAAATTCTCTGGGAAATCAGGTTTGGCTTTGCTCTCCAGATATATAAATGAGTCTTGGAGTCGGAAGCCACATACAACTTCGCCACCATACAATAAAGAATGTGGCGGAAGCTCATAAACTCAATTACATGGCTGCCGTACTTCTGCATTTTCTCCCAGTCGGCTGAATCTTTATCCAAAATAAAATAAATATGCTTTTTCTCCTGTTCCGGCAATTTCTCCATACAGTATTTGAAAAAATAGAAACCGTTGTCCTGCGCCATAGAACAGAATTTCTCATACACCAGCCATAGACGCTTATGCTTCCAATAAGGAAGTAAAATCAAATATGTGGCAAACGCTGCAAATTCTTTCAATCTTGTATCATATCCATCGTATTTGTTTTTCAAACGGTAAGAAAATGCAATCTTACCTCCTTTCGTACGATATGGGAAAATGATATGATCATCATCGGCAGTGCACTGGTAATTCATCAAAAGCAGCTTTAAACGCTTCCATCTACTCAGATAAGGGAAGAGACGCACTTCGTGGTCAAACTGTTCTGTGATCACATAGACATCCCAGTAAAGCTCCTGCAGCGCAATCTTTGACATGTCAATGCTGGCGTCAATGATCATATATTCTCCCTGTTTCCGAATCTGATAATCCATGGAATAGGTGATGTTTTCCACCTTACTTCTGTAAGCCAGAATCACATCCTTCACAGGAGTTTCAATTTTCTTAAATTTCAATTTCAAGGTGGCAACTGAACCTTTTGTGGTAAGCTTCAACACCTGGCCGCGGATATATTTTCCAGTCATTTCTTCCGGCAGACATACCAGAAGGGAAGCACGGCCTTCTTTCTGATCAATGCACGGAATCACAGCCACCTCATCCTGAGTCACACCATTTCGAAAGCTGACATTTTTATGAATCATGGGCTCCAGGTAAAGCGCAGATTTATCCATCTCATCCACTTTGGATATTACACGTTCATAGAGCTTTTTATCTGTGGGATAATACAGACTTTTCGTGCCATTCTTCCCATCTTCCACTTCAAAGGCAATCAGGTATCTGCCATTCTCATTTACAAGCTGCTCATCCAGCAGTCTGTGAAAATCCTCCCGTACCTTCCGCTGAGCTTTCTCCTCCTCGGTCAGCATTCTGGTCCAGAAAATCTTACCTGTGCCATTTACAATAAGCAGCTTCACCACCCGTCCATGCTTAGGCTTGTCATAGCTCATCACCAGAGAGCCATTCTCCACAGTCAATACAGTGTTCAGACTGGGAGCCTTCAAAAGGCGGAAGGTTTCGCCCTGCTCCCCGTGATAATACTCCGTCTGAAACCCTTCTCCCACATTCAAATCCATAAAGCAGCGGCGAATCTCTCTTTTCTGAAGTTCTGCCTCTACTTTGCGGTTTCTGTTCTTTAAAATTTCTTCTAAAAACGTACGGGGCAGTGTTTTGGTGATAAATACATAGTCAAAGGAATCCGGATAATTGTCATAGAGGTAGCTGCTCATAGCAGGATTGAAAAATCTCTTCTCAAAAACTATGATGTCCTTTTCTTTGTCCACAATTCTTGCAAGGGTATCGATGGTGTCTGTAGTTTTGACGGACGGCGGACAGATTACATGACGCTGGATCTGTCGATTCTTCTCATAACTGATCAGAGGCATATCCCCTGATTCTCCATGGAACACCAGCTCAGCCATTTTTTTGCCGGCATCAATGGAATCGTACTGAATAAATTTACGGATATAATTTTCATCCTGATCGTAAGTGTCTTTCCGGAAATCTTCCGATACGATACAGTCTTTCAGTGTCTCAATATCATAAATCTTACGGAAAGGAAGTTCCTTAATGTCAAAGTACATGCCTCTGTCATGCATGTATTCCTCATAGTCATACATGAACAGAATCACCGGCTTTCTGGTGACGGAGTAGTCAAAGAACACACTGGAATAATCGGTAATCAGCGCATCTACGCTGTTTAAGAACTCATACTTATCCACGTCAGACGGGAAGGGATATATGTGCTCATAATTATCCAGCTTCACTGACCGCTGCACAATGGGATGGAAATTTACATACAGCTTCTGATGCGCCAGCATATGCTGATCCAGAAACTTCAGCATACCATTGATCTCATCGCTGTAACCTGTAGTCTGAATATCATGATTGCTCTGCCCTCTCCATGTGGGCATGTAAGCCAATGTCGTATACTCCTCATTCTTTAGCCGCTTGCAGATTTCTACTGCCTTTTCCTGATCCATGAAAATACTGTTGCGGGGATAGCCATTCATGACCACCGTACCAGTATACAGAGAATTCAGGTTATAATCTTCCATCATCACATCCCTGGTAAATTCATTGGGAAACATAATGTAATTTGCCTGCAGAAAATTGTGCTGCACATTGTACATGGACTCAATGCCAAAGCGCATCTTCTTACCCAACGTCTTCAGGGGCGTTCCATGCCAGGTCTGCAAATAAATCTGCTCCTTTCGGCGAATGAAAAACGCCGGGAAGGAACTGTTATTAATGAGATATTTGGACGTTGCCAACACTTTCGTATATTCATAGCTTTCAATATCCACCAGTTTCACATCCAGTCCAACAGACTGTATAAATTGCTGGTGGCGCTGATAATCATTGGTGGCAAAATAAATAGTAAATTTGTCCGCCTCCGGCATTTTCAAAAATTCCATCAGAATGTACAGAGGAGAATCCGATACGTCCTTCCCGTGAAAGGACTCAAACAACACCTGATTTTCCCTGATGGAGGAATGCTTGTAATGCCATGCATATACAAATTTCAATTTCGGCTGCTTACTGGCCATTCTTTTCACCAGATTCACAGCTTTACTCAGCTTTTTTCTTATTTTTGCATACATATTATTACCTCTGTCTTATATTTCATAATCATTTCCAGGTTACAATCAGAATAACGACCCATAATTTAGTCTATACCGATTTTACAGTAAACCTACGAGAATGTCAAAGACAACTTGCCAAACAGCATGTCAATGTTTCCTGAGAAAGTGGTGAACCATAACTCCCAATCCACACTTGAAATCCTGTTTTTTCCTTGTTACTATATAATAAGTCGATATAAACTATCAGAGTTTATCCTGAAATTTGCGGATGATAAGAGGGGGTTTTATCATGAATCCATATATCAGTATCATTCTTCCTGTATACAATGTGGAACGCTATCTTCCACAATGCCTAGACAGTCTTGTAAATCAGACTTTGGAAGAAATTGAAATTATTGCCGTCAATGACGGAAGCTTGGATCACAGCCTGGAGATTTTACATGACTACGCCGGGCAGTATCCAGACAAACTTAAGGTATTTTCTACTGAAAACCGGGGTGTGAGCCATGCCCGCAATTATGGCTACCAACAAGCTTGCGGGGAATACGTCTGGTTCGTGGACAGTGATGACTATGCCGAGCCAGATGCCTGCGAAAAATTATATCAGAAAGCTATGACGGACCAAAATGATCTGGTGTTGTTTAGCCGCTATGATGTGTACGATGACCCAGGAGAACGGCGCCCCAACGTCACTCACCACAACAACCAGAATTTCCGCCTTTCCCAAAAGCCCTATGAGATGGTAAAAATCTCACCATTTCCCTGGAACAAGCTGATTAAAAGGAAATTATTTTCGGATATCCGGTTCCCGGAAGGAATTCGATTTGAAGACCTTCCCATCTCTTTTATCCTGGGAGCAAAGGCACATTCCATCGGGGTATTGGAGGACTGTCTTTATAATTACCGGAAAAAGGTGGGCTTTTTGGACAGCTTTACGCCTTCCACCCTGGATATTCAGAAGGCCCTGGCATTCCTTCGCGACACCATGAGAAAACAAGGCCTGTTCCAGCAGTACAAAGAAGAACTGGATTATCTGGTCATACGCCATTTCTTTTACCGCTTTGAAAGCCTTTTGACCAACTATGAAAGAAATTGCACCGAACTGAAAATCCAGCTGATCCAGCAGCTCTCGGATTATATTCAAAAAGAAGTTCCCGGCTGGCGTGACAATCGCTATGTGCGTTACACGCTGCCCGAGCGCATTTTCCAGCTTCTGTCCCTCTACGGCTCCAGAGATGAATTGTTGAAATTTGTCGAAGTATGTCAGACTATGACGCCAGAAGAGCAGGATCGCTGGGTTGCACGCTACCGCCACCTTCACAGGACCTCCTCCAGCGGGCTATATCCGACCAGAGAAGCCAGCCTTCCATTTGTACCTAACATAGATTCCATCAAAGCCTATCACTCTGTCTCCGCCAAAGCAGACCAAAGTGATACCGCACAATGTCCCAACACTGGGAAAAACGTCATTTTCATAGAATCCCACTATGGTATGGAACTGTCTCACCCTATACTGGCTATCCTTTTGTATCTGGACAAAAATTACAAAGACTACGAACTGATACTGTCCATGCATAAGCATGTCCAGAAAAAATACAAGCCCCTTTTTGACCAATATGGTTTAAAACGTGTAACATTTTTTGAACCACAGACTCGCTTGTGGGCCATGATGCTTGGAAATTCCCGATATATCATTTCCGACTGTCCACTACCGGTCTATTATAATAAGAAGAAATGGCAAATTTATCTAAATATCCAGACTCGTTCTTCTTATGTTACTGTAGGCCATAACAAGCAGGACGCCTTCTACGATTGGAGTATTTGGCAATATAGTTTCCTTGCCGCTGACTATCTGGTATTCACACAGCCGGATCTGAAAGAAGAACTGCTGAAGAAATACATGGCAGAACAGATTTGCCGGTCTGCCGTAATGCTAAAAAGCGACCCTGCCATGAACTTTTTCATGGATACTGCCCGCAGGGAAGAGTTGCGACAAAGACTGGGTGTTCAGGACAAACAGGTAATACTTTGCTGTCCCCAGCCAAAAGAAGAACAGAAAAAAGCAGACCCACTGGTTCTGCACAGGGCTTTTATGAATATGATGCACCAACTGGATCAGGAGCTGGGAGACCATCAGATTGTCTATCTGCATTATCCCATTCAGGGACTTTCCCTGGAGGAAGAGCATTTCTGCCACATTCGCCCTGTTCCTTCGGAATACGACCTCTATGATTTTATGAATGGGGCAGATTTCTTCATCACGGATTATCACAACGCTATGATTCCATGGGCCTGTGCCGGACGAAAGGTAATACGCTTGCTCTATGACAAGAATAAATATAAACCCAGCAATGCACAAAAAATAAACTACAAGGAACTTCCCTTCATTACCTGCCGCAATATCGGAGAGCTGATGAATGCGTTGAATGGAACCCGGGAATTCATAATTCCCAATTTCTCAGAAAGTATCTGTGGAATTCCCGCCAGCCCTTCTGTGAAAGAATTATGTGAACTTCTGCTGAAAGATTCTGCATCAGAAAGTGCTGACAGCCCTGCTGTTGAGGATATCGATGCCAGGACACGTGTTCTCTACTTTACCGGCAGAAAACTTTCCGGAGAAATTGTGGACCACTTCAATCAACAGGTCGCCGCAAATCCTGACAAGGCATTCTGGTTGTCATTTGACGCACTAAAATGCCAGCATCCCAAAAAGCACCTGAACCGCCGGATGGAAGGCACCTGTTATCTCCCCATTCATCTGGACTGTCTGGATTGCAGATGGATTGCAAAGACCCATTCCCTCATTAACCGTTTTGGTTTCCATTGGGCAGCCATGCAGGAAAAGGTTCTGAGGCTGAGTCAAAAGGATTACAGTGATCATTTCGGAAATGCAACCTTCGATGAGGTTATTATCACAGACACCGTAAGTCTGCGAACTGCACCAATGTTGATGCAGGCGGCAAAAAAGATTACTTTCTATTTCAGTAATTTCAATCTGGAAAAATATAGCTCTTCCAGGGAATACCGCCACCGCATCCATTTTCTGCTGGCACTGCTGAAACAGGCAGACTGCATATATCTTCACCCCGATATGGCTGAACTCAAAGCAATCAGATCACTGGAAAATGTCCAGATCATGCCGGCTAAGAACCAATAAGTCACAATGCATCCAGCATTTACATATGCTTAACTTAAAAAAGAGCAGCTGCCAAAAACTCCGATTATGGATCCACAGTTCCATAACCGGAGTTTTTGTTGACTAATTTATTTTTTCAGATAAAAGAAATCATTTAACCGATGCTTGGAATCCAGCAGGTTATTATACTGTAAAATGGAGTACTTCTGCATCCACTCATAATAAGGGGAGGACTGGTCATCCAACTGATAAAAGTTCCCATCCGCTCCATAATACCCCAATCCCGTAACAACAGGCACTTGCTCTCTCATATCCTTCAGAAACTTCTGATATCCCGTCAGCTCCACGCCGGCGCTTTCCAGCAAAATGGTCTGAATATAGTTCATGCTGGTCCTTTCAATCTTCTCTGTCTTCAAATCATAATTGGCGCAGATAACAAAAGGAACTGCATACCGAGTCATAGTCTCCTCATCATTCCACTTACGGCTCTCACCGTTGGTCACCGTCTCCACAAAGCTGTCAGAAATCTTAGGCTGATGGTCCCCCATCATCAAAATTACCGTAGGCTCATCTACCCCTTTAAAATACTCCACCAGCTCCTTAAATGCCTGGTCAGAGCATTTAATCAGACTCAGGTACTGCTCCACATCCGGCTCCTCTCCCGGATAATTGACCAACTGAATCTCTTCCTTAAAGTTTCCATATTTCTTGTCAAATGGCCCATGATTTTGCACTGTCATCATATAGCACACGTAAGGGTCCTGTGACATCCCCCGATATCTCTCATAATTATGAATAATGCTGTCAGTAGAATTGGTGTCGGAAGGATAGGCACGAATGACTTCCAACGGAATCTCCGGATTATTCTTATTATAATAATGATCAAAGCCCAGCAGAGGATATACCACATCACGATGATAATTCTTCTCATCCCAGGGATGCATGGCATCGTTCCCCACATATCCCATATCTTTCAGTGAAGTAATTAAAGAAGGCATCTCCTTTTTAATGTACAACTGGAAGGGCACGGACTGGGAAGGCAAAAACGCCAGGGAATCATTGGTAAGAAATTCAAATTCTGTGTTGGCAGTCCGGCCGCCCAAAATCGAGGCATATGTCATTCCTGTCACACAATTTTCAGAAAGACTATGAACAAATGGCATATAATCTTCATTCGTCTCGAAATCTCCCAGTACCGACAAATCAGAAAAAGATTCATTAATCACAACAATAATATTAGGATGTTCTGCGTCACCATCTGCCGCATCAGAAGGATATTCTCCGGCAATGACTTTCACCGCTTCCAGGCTGTATCCCTCTGGAGTCTCTGGAAATGCATACTTCATACTCTGGGCTAAAGTCACCATACACCCATATCTTCGATAAGAATCCATGGGACGGAACATTCGAAGACGCACTCCATGATCTGACAGAAACGTAGAAGTCGTCAGACTGTTGATATATACACAGACGATTGCTGCCATCACTAGCAGACCGCCCACATGATACCTGTGCTTCTTCGCCAGCCGGGTCTCCTCCAGCTTTCCTGCAATCACAACAAATAAAAACAAAAGCAGCATAGATAAATACGGGGCAAACGCAAAAACCACCGTATAGTTCCCCATCACACTGAAGGCAGTCTTAATAATCGTAAAATCCGATACTAAAATGGGGATACTTCTAAATTGATAGACAAAATAATTTACCACGCTGAACATAATACAGATAACAGCGCAGAATATACTTCCCCATTTCAGACTGTTCATCAGAAAGATCAACAGCCATTCAATCATGGCAATCATAGCCAGGTTCATCAATATAATCAAAGGAGTCATAAACCTGGATTCAAAATAACTCTGAGTGGCAATCTCCATGGACAAAAATACATATACCGGAGTCAGTACAACAAACACAATGCTGATACCACGATGGAGCTTCTGCCCAAAACGTGGCTTATAAAACAGAAAACCCAAGGAGCACACCCATAGCACTGCCACAATCAGAATCTTTATGATACTTTTCATGGTGTAAGCCCCTTTTACCATAACCATATCTCTGTGCAGGATAAAATATCCCAAAAACAGCATTGCTACAATCAGCTTCAGCCAGGTTCCCCAGGACGGAATTGCTCTCTTCCTCTCACTTTTCTCCTGTTCATCTTTTACTTTACTAGGCAGCATTTTCTAATTTCCTTTTTCATATTCGTAATAATTTTCCTGCGGATAAAGGTCAATGTTTTCCCTCAATCTTTTTATCCCAATAGCTAATTATACTCTCTCCCTAAATACTGTCTCTTATACACATCTCCGAGCCCACGAGACTACGCTGCATCGG
>CAMQZX010000052.1 GCA_947039785.1 uncultured Lachnospiraceae bacterium
ATATATGGTTTTTGAATTTTCTATTTGCCTTTTCTTTAAAAGAATGTTAGAATAAGTGGCGATGAATGGTAATTGAGGAGGATTGACATGAAAGTCTGGATGGTATTATTAATTATCCTGGTAATACTGATCATTGCCCTGATCGTATTATATTTCCGGGGTAAAAAAATGCAAGAGAAACAAGAAGCGCAAAAAGCTCAGATAGAAGCCGCCAAGCAAACGGTATCTATGCTGATTATTGATAAGAAAAGGATGCCCATAAAGGAGTCCGGATTACCGCAGATGGTCATCGATCAGACTCCCAAGCTTATGAGAAGATCCAAACTTCCCATCGTAAAAGCCAAAGTGGGACCGAGAATCACAACACTTGTCTGTGATGAGAAGATTTTTGATTTGATTCCTGTCAAGAAGGAAGTAAAAGCAGAGGTCAGCGGTATCTACATCGTTGGTGTACGGGGAATGCGCGGACCACTGGAAGCTCCTCAGAAGAAGAAAGGCTTCTTCAGCAGATTAAAAAATAAATAATGCTACAAAGATATAATAAAAAAGGACGATTAAATCGCCCTTTTTTATTATATCTTTAGTTGCTGCCAAACACGTGTGAAAAGATCCGACGAACCTTTTCTAAGCTTTAGCTGTGAAGATGAAAATCCTGGGTATTTCTTGGGATGATATCTACCTGAAGGAAACAGTCTGCCACGTGTTCATTATTCATATCCAAAGCATAATCTACATGGATATTAATATTATCCTCTGTCTCCTGACAGACTAATTTTGTGGCGGAAATCCCCATTTGAATACTTCCGAAGGGAGTCTGATAATAAGTTACGTTTTTCTTTTCCGGCTGGAACACCATATGTACATTGGTGACACCTTTCTTTCTCACTTCCATGGATCTGCTGTCTGCCTTAATAAAGTTTACTGTCGCTTCCCGAAATCCCTCCTGCACTTCATCATAACGTATGTAATGATGACCGTTTCGAAAATAATATTCCCCGGGAATTACAACCTCAATTGGTTCTGCACCTTCTTCCTCGTTCATAAGCTGCAGTCCCTTTACACTGATCAAAACCTCTTTTGTCATAATACTCCTCACTAATATTTTTCAATATCAATCTTTTGTGTCATGGATACATCATAAGGAAGAATGAAATTTGCAAATTCTGTAAACTTCTCCGCCAGATCACTGACATAGAAACGATAAGGAAATTCTTCTTCCTCTTTCGGCTTCGGTCTATTCAACTCCCTCTCCTCCAACAGCCGCTTCAAGCTCAGGGCAGTTTCATAGGCAGGATTGACAAGAGTAACCGACTCTCCCATAATTTCCCCAATCATAGATCTTAACAACGGATAATGGGTACATCCCAGCACAAGAGTATCAATCTCCTGATCCTGAAGATCCTTCAAATATCTGGATGCCACTTCCACTGTCACCGGATCCTTCAGCCACCCCTCTTCCACTAAAGGCACAAACAAAGGACAAGCTTTGCCGAGAACAGTAATCTCAGGATTAATTTTTTTTATGTAATCAGTGTAAATGTTGGTTCCGATGGTTCCCGCTGTTCCTATGACTCCAATCCGCTTGTTTCTGGTGGCTTCAGCTGCCACTCTGGCACCGGGCTTTACCACTCCGATGATGGGAATAGTAAGCTCCTGCTGTATGGTATCCAGAGCATAAGCGCTGGCCGTATTACAAGCCACTACAATGGCCTTTACCTGCTCTGTCTGCAGAAAACGGACAATCTGACGTGAAAACCGGAGCACACTCTCCCGGGATTTGTTTCCATAGGGAACCCGGGCGGTATCTCCAAAATATACAATTCGCTCTGTGGGAAGATTACGCATGATCTCTCTTGCCACCGTAAGCCCCCCCACACCGGAATCAAAAACACCTATGGGTGCTTCTCTTTTTTCATTCATGATTATACTCCACTGTTTTAATATTGACTATCTTGTAACTATTCAGATTCCTGTCTTTCATAGTCACAAAACTATGCACGCAAACTGCCTTACCTGCAGCTTGGTATTTTCTTTTACCCTTCACATTTTATCACCGAATGATAACCCATGCAACCATCGAAATTCAATTCGAATTTTTGCATCCTCGGAAGCATCTTCTGGTATCTGTGAATAACAAAACTCCGGGTAGAGGGTTCCCCACCAGGCATTGGTCACCCTGATGGAGTGATTTCCCTGCATAAATACCACAGTTGCCAACATACTGATAATCACGGTAAGTTTAATCCGATCCCACATATTCTCTCTCCTGCCTTTATACTGAATTTGTAATCATTTTTCTCCGCCCTTGACAGCCGCTCAGAAAAGATCCACTGAACCCTTTCACGCATACCTAGCAACAAAATACACTGCCAGACAAGCCGTTCAATTTCTTTACTTTCCGAACAGGTAGAGTATACCCTGTGGGATTTCTCTTATTCATATGTTATTATCTTTTATTCTTTAATCTGAAGATATCCCTGCTGCTGTATGGTCACCTCCGGCAAAGCACACAAATCTCCCTTTTCATACCAGGTCTTATAAACCTGTCTGAGAGTCACACCTTTCTTCTGTAAATGATATGGACGATTTTCATAGATTCCCAAAAGGTAATCTCCAAGAGAATCCACCTGATTGCCGTTATAGTCCAGTACCGCCTCCACATCTTCTGCATAAAATACGTAGATGTCTTCGCCCACCGTCGGCTCCTGCTTTAGAGCCGCCAGCATCTGCTCCCACATATCATTTTTTAAAATACCATTTCCCAGAATCAGCACATTTACGTGCCCCAAATCCAGATATTTTTCCTGTGTTTCCTCGTACATTTTATTGACTTCTTTCATATTGGAACCACGAAAGACCAATGTAGATGCCTGATTGTCCTCCCCGGATTTGTCTTGTCCGGTGGCCGCTTCCATGTTGGGCATTCCGAAAATAACCAGATTCTCATCTTCCACCCGATCCACTGCAATCACCTGGGGATACGCCCGTTTCTCTGCCTCCACGCCAGTACATCCGCACAGAAACAAAGCGCACAGCACACTCATCAACATCATTTCCACAAACCGCTTCACGAGCCTTTCCTCCTATACCAGATATAAATGTAAATTGTCAGGATAAATAAAACAGGAGCGCCAAAATTCATCAGCATTTTTCCATAATACTTAGAAATGGAATACCCGGATATGGGATCGCAGGAAATTACAAACACAATTGCTGCTAAAATCCAATGACTCACAGACAGGGACACGCTCTGTAAAATGTGGCTGCCATAATAAAATAAACTTCCCAGAGAATACAAAAGAGCATAAATCAGCAAAGAAATCCAGATTACATCAAACCTGGCTAAAATATCGCCTGGAAGATTGGTACCTGTCATCAGCGGTAGAACGGGTATTTTCTCCATTAACATACGATCCCAGCCCAACGCCATGGGAAGAAGGATCAGCACTGCTGCCAACAAAATACCAAGAACTCCCACCGCGCGAAACACTGCTTTCCCTCCGCTGGAGGCCTTCGCCACTTTGGAGAGAAGGAAAGGCAGCAGCGTCAGGGGCAGAAATCCACACAAAATCTCATAAGTTCCCCACACTGCCCCCTTTTCCCGGAAGGTCCCCCGCCAGAATTCCTGCGCCGAAAAGTTCTCTCCCTGGACAAATGCTAATAGAATTAAAAGCGCCAGACTTCCCACAATGATCCAATAGGATACCTCCGCCATTCGCGCCCTTTTCTGCATTCCCTGATGACTTCCCACAGCACATACAAGAAGAATTGCCGCCCGAATATACCACTCCCTCACCCCGCTAAGAAGCCATTCTGATGCCAGACTGCTGGCAAGATTCAAAACGTATGCTGCCGTAAACAACACATAGATCATATAAACAGCAATGATCACCACACTCTGGACTTTTCCCAGTACTTTTTGCAAATGCTCATATGCCGGACCCAGTCGTACCAGAAAAATCACATAAAATCCCAGGAGGACCATAGCCACTCCAATTCCCACCACACCATTGACTCCCTTTACATCCCGCCACCCGGCAAGACACAAAAGAAAAGGAGCCGCAAGGCTTAGAACAATCTGTCTCATAAGCTGACGGTGGGAAATTCTGTCATTTTCAGCGAACATCTCTATTTCCTCCTTAGACGTATGCGGTTATTTTTGTTGGCATACACCGGACGCCTCCGCATCTTGTAAAATGGTTTCCTCAATATGGTATCTCCCTGTCCCTGGTCCAACTCTCTTCCCACGTAAGGAGTCAGATAAGGAATATGAAAGCTGGTCAGTCCTGACAGGTGACTGATCAATCCATACATACCCAAAATCATACCCAAAAGTCCGAAGAAACCTCCCAGAAACAAAAATCCATATTTCATTAGCCGAAAGGGAGAAGAAAATTCCTCACTGGGAATTGCCAACGATCCAAGGGCTGTCAACGCAACAATCATCACCACAATGGGGCTTACCAGATTTGCCTCCACTGCCGCCTGACCAATGATCAGACCGCCCACGATTCCAATGGCGTTTCCCAGCGAACCAGGCATCCTCACCCCGGCTTCCCGAATCAGCTCAAATGCCAGTTCCAGAAAAATAAGCTCCACAATGCCAGAGAAGGGAACTCCTTCCCTTGCCTGAGCAAATGATAAAATCAAATTTCCCGGCAAAATTTGAGTATGAAAGCGAATGGTTGCCAGATATAGCCCCGGCAGCAGCATGGCTACCAGTACAGCCATAAAACGCAGACATCGAAGAAACGACACCATTTCAAATCTGTTATACCGATCTTCACTGACCTGTAAAAAATTGTTAAAGGTAGTGGGCAGCAAAAGCGCCAGAGGTGAATTGTCTGCAATCAACACAATCCGGCCGTTTAAAAGCTCCATAGCAGCCCGGTCCGGCCGCTCTGTAGTCTGAAATTGTGGAAATGGCGTCAACCAGTTTTCCTCGGTCAGCTGCTCCAGCATTCCGCTGTCCAATACTCCGTCAATCTCAAAGCTTTGAAGCCGCTCCCTGATTTCCTCCAACAAAGGTTCATAGACCAGATCTTCCATATATAAAATATGAACCAGCGTATCGGAACGCACTCCCACAAATTGTTCTTCTATTTTCAGCCCCGTACTGCGAAGCCGCTTTCTCACCAAAGCAGAATTGGATTTTACCGAATCAGAAAAACCCTCTTTAGAGCCTCGAAGCACCTTTTCCCTGTCTGCCTCCGAAACGCCCAGATTTGGATAGCCTTTGCTGGATATTTTAATCGCCTTATTATAACCGTCCATGAAAAAGATGGCATTTCCCGCCAACATTGCTTTCATGGCTTCCTCCATTGTGGGAAGTTCCTTCACATCTGAAATGCCAAGACTGTTATTTTCCAGAAATTCCTTCATCTTCTCCGGAGAAATTTCCCAGAAATGATTGATCATCTTGCCAATGACAGAATCATCCAGCATCATATTGCTGACAGCCACCTCAATATAGACTACCAGACAATCCACCTTTTTTTCATCTCCAAGACGCATAGGGCGAATAACAATGTCATCACATTTTTCACACTGCTGCCGGACATAGGCTTCATTTTCTTTTATGTTCGAAAAAATATTCATATTTCACTCTCCAGGACATAATAAAAAGGATACTCATCGTATCCCTTTTATCATGTCCTGAATGTTCTCTTTTTATGCCTTATTTATGCCCATTGATGCTGCGGATGATTGCTTTTCTCTGATTCTCAATGTGAGTAAAAGTGATTGCCTTTGCCTTCTGGGCATCTCTGGCACATATTGCTTCATAAATGTCCATATGCTCCTGTGTCAGAAGCAATCTGGTGGGTTCATCCTTCAAATACTCAATTCGATACCGATAAATCACTTCCCTCAGATTGTTGAGAAGCTGCAGCAAACGCTGATTATTAGATGCCCTATAGATAATTTCATGGAACTCTACATCTGCCTCTGCCAGCTCTGTCAGTTCCCCCTCTTCCAATACCCTGGCAAAATGCTGTACCGCCTCCTTCAGCTTCTGGAAGTCTTCTTCCTTCATCAGACAGCAAGCCTTATCAATTGCCATATTCTCAAGTCCGATTCTTACTTCCAAAACATCATTAAGATCCTTCTCTGTAATGTTGGCTACCTGGGCTCCCTTGCGGGGAACCATGATCACCAGCCCCTCCAGCTCCAATTTACGCATGGCTTCCCGGATAGGAGTCCTGCTGACCCCCAGCTTCTCTGCCAGAGCAATTTCCATCAAACGCTCTCCCGGCTTTAATTCACCTTTTAAAATCGCCTGTCTCAATGTCTTGAATACTACGTCACGCAATGGCAAGTATTCATTCATATTTACGGTAAAATTACTTGTCATTTGTTCTTTCCTCCAATATTGAATACTCTTGTGGCAAATACAGTCTTAGCCAGATGACTCTCCTTCAGGCTGTCCGCCGCCCGCTCCATTTTACGTCTGTCATTAAACACACCAAATACCGTAGGGCCGCTTCCGCTCATCATGGCATTCATTGCTCCATGCTCCAGCATCCGGTCCTTAATTTTTTGTATCACCGGATATTCCCGAATGATTCCCGGCTCAAAGACATTTTCCATAAGCTCTGCCATTCCCTTAAGATCCTGTCTGCAGATTGCCTCCACCATGTCATCAATTCTGGGATGCTTCTTAATTCCTGCCAGATTCAAATTCTCATAGGCAGTCTTCGTGGATACATTCACTCCCGGCTTACCAATTAAAATATAGCAAAATGGAATTGCCGGAAGCGGTGTCAGAATCTCACCGATTCCCTCTGCCAGCGCAGTTCCTCGCATAATACAATAGGGCACATCCGCTCCGATGGTTACCCCCCGTTTCATAAGCTCTTCTGTGGATAAGTTTAATTCAAAAAGATGATTAATTCCCACCATGGTAGCCGCTGCGTCAGAGCTTCCTCCTGCCATTCCTGCAGATACAGGGATGAACTTCTTAAGATCCATGGTAACGCCCTGCTGAATCTGAAATTCGTCCATCAGAAGCTTCGCTGCCCGGTACACCAGATTACGCTCATCCACAGGCACATAGGGTAAATTGGTAGTGAGATGGATTCCCGACTCCTGACATTTCTCAATTTTTATTAAATCGTACATCTGTATGGTCTGCATGATCATTTTCACTTCATGATAACCGTCTTCTCTCTTCCTGACCACGTCCAGCCCCAAATTTATCTTTGCAAAAGCGCGTAATTGCATAGTTCCTTCTATAGCTCCTTCTCTTGTGTGCTGACCACCAATAGCTCCAATGGGCAGTACACTTGTGTACTTTGTATACAGTGCTAAGTATTATAAACATTATAGCATCACTTTCCCTAATTTTCTACTTTTTTTACCAAAAGCAAAGGCTGATAAGGCGTGATATTTTCATTTTCCAGATGATTGATGCTCTGAATTTCATCTACAGTAGTGTAGAATGTTTTGGCAATGTCCCACAAAGTATCCTCCGGCTGTACAATGTAGATGGTGATTCCCGGCATGTTATGAATTTTCTCCATGTCCCATGGAATCTCCTCCAGGCTTTCCATCACAGGTTCCTCGCTGCGGCAGATCACCAATGCATTCAGATTCAACACTGCCTTTACTTCCACCTCATTGCTGTCCAACATGGTGGTGGACAACTGTTCTAAATCCGGCCGCAGGTGATAAACACAGTTATCCTCAATCCCCACTGCCTCTATGGTATGGCTGAAGGGCAGCATTGCCTCCATAGAATAAAATGGCATCTGGTCATCGCTGATGATATAGAGAACTTTCACCTGAACCACGCCTTCCACATAAATACCATCCTTCACAATGGCCGCCCGGTCAATTTTCACTGTTCCGTGGCTGTGACAGATCTGAAGTACTTTTTCCTTGGTCTGAGCCACCTGAACCTTCTGATTAATTCTGCATTTGGAGAAATTCCTCACCAGAAGACTTTCCAATATGCGTCGCTGGCTCACCGGACGAAGATCTGTCAGCGGTGTATACACATCCAGCAGCAGGGGATATTCCCGCTCCTCATAGACACTGATGTTCAGCTCCAGTACCACTTCAATCTGCAAAATCCGCTCTTCTCCGTCAGAATCCGGCTTCACATCCAATGATTGCTGAATCATGGTCACATCCACATTAGGTATCATGTCTAAGCCGCAGCCGGGACAATCCACTTCCCCGTGGAAGGGCAGCGAATACTCCAGCCATTGCAGCGGATTTCCCTCCGCTTCCCCGGAATAAAGAGCGAATACAAACATCTCTCCCTTTATATCCAACTTCCCCTCCTGAGTGCGGATATCCAGCCCTCGAACCTCCACTGTATTCCACACCACATGGGCAATGTTGGGCTTATTGGACGCAAGAGTAATTTCCTCCTTCATCCGCATGGTATCCTTTTTATGTACCGTCAGGCCCAGCACCCGGATGGTTTTCTTCTTTACCGAAATGTCTTCGTCAGAAATTCCAGTGGGAATCTGAATATCACTCAAATCATCCACCGATGCATAGAAAGTCACAATTGCTTTAATATTTAATTTTCTGGAATTGATCACATGAAGAGTCAAATCCTCTATATCCCAGTTCAAACACATTTTATCACCGCTCTGTATACCTTCCAGATACATAGTCGCTTCCACAGGAATCTGAGCTGTAAGACTATGTACAATGCCATCCTTCTCATCTCCCACATAGAGCAGATCCACCACCAGTTTTCCAGTGATATAAGCATTGCCCTCTCCCATTTTAATCTCGTCGATGTGAACTTCTCCTTTGTTTTGAATCATCCTTCCAATATCCGGCTTAGCGTCCGGTACATTGTAATCTTCATCGTAAGTAAGCTGATTGGTCGCCTTGCTTTTTACCTGTAGCATGTGCACATTTTCTCTGATTAATTCCAATTTCTATCCCTCCTGGATTTTTATTATAATGAAAAGTATTATGAAAAATGTTGGCTGGGTTTATTTCTTCCTGAATCTGCTTTTCATTGAAATTGCACCGGCATGTCGCGGTATTCGATTTTCAGGACAATATACGGGTAGGATGGCTCCTGGGATTGCTTATCCTCTTTGGACGGTCCCAACAGATTGGTCTTTAATGTAATGGCAGTGTCCCCCATGGACAGCTCTTCCACCTGTACGCTGTATCCTCCCTGTTCCTGCATTCCATATCCCCGGATGAGATACAGATAATTTTCATCCTGATAAGTCATCTGGAAATCGTTTTCCTTCTTCTCCTCCACCAGATTCAAAATCTCCTCTGGCAAATCCTCCTGGGGAACTACTGTGTAATCCAGAGCTGTCTGCTCACCTTTTTTCATATCTGTGACGCTACAGCCTCCCAAAATCCCCAGAATTGCAAGTCCCATGCAGATACAATAAATTAATTTTTTCACATACCCCTCCGCAATATAATCATTCTTACTTATTTACTATTCTATGAAAGATAGAAAAGATTTATTGCAAGTATTTTAAATTTTCCGTATAATAAGGAATACCAATGGGAATCCTGCCGTTTGTGCCATCGTGCAGATTTTTGGTGAAAAAACTATATAATCAGAAAAGGGTAAAACAATGATAAGATTTATTTTCGTATGTATTATGGTAATCGGGTTTTTGATCCTGTCGATTCCTGTGCTTATTGTGGAATGGATTGTTGGAAAGTTCAATCCCATGTTTAAGGATGTCACCTCCCTGCATCTCATTCAGGCGGTATTCTCCATCATCCTGAAAATCACAGGTGTTAAGCTCACCGTCATTGGAGAGGAAAATGTTCCCACCGATGTTCCCGTTTTGTACATCGGCAATCATCGGAGCTTTTTCGACATTTTACTTACCTACACCAGAGTGCCAAGAAGATGCGGTTATGTGGCAAAATATGAGCTGCACAATGTTCCCCTTCTAAATAACTGGATGCGGTATCTCTACTGCCTGTTTTTAGACCGCAAGGACATCAAGCAGGGTCTAAAAACCATTCTGACTGCCATTGAACAGGTAAAAGAGGGAATTTCCATCTGCATTTTCCCGGAAGGAACCCGCAACAAAGGCAACGATGAAACCCAGCTTCTTCCCTTCCATGAAGGAAGCTTTAAAATTGCCAGCAAGACAGGCTGCCCCATCATTCCCATCTCCATGAACAACACAGCAGACATCTGGGAAAGCCATTTTCCCACCATTAAGCCCTGTCACGTAATTCTGGAATATGGAAAACCCATTTACATCAATGAACTTTCCAAAGAAGATAAAAAGCATGTAGGCGCTTATACCCAGAATATCATTCGGGAAACACTTAAGAAAAATCAGGCTTTGGTCTGAATACATGACTGGAAAAACACATTTCATAAACTTTCATAAAAATCTGCAAAACCTCCTTGTTGTATCTGTTTTTGGTTTTCAAAATCATCAGGGAGGTTTTATTATATTCCCATTAGGTTCGCCATCACCACACTTGCTGCCATACCAGACAGTGTTGCCAGCAATGCACCTGCCATGGTATATCTGGTTTTTTTGATATGCACCGATCCGAAATAAATACTCATGCAATATACAAGGGTCTCTGTGCTGGACATTAAAATTGCCGCCACCAGTCCCTGATAAGAATCCGTTCCAAACTGCTTAAAAATATCCAGAAGAAGTCCTGTGGCAGCACTGGCAGAAAACAGCCGTACAATGGACAGAGGTACCACTTCCGCCGGGAAAACGTCCCCCATTACCCGTCCAAACACATGAGATGCCAAATCCAAAAATCCCGAAGCCCGCAAAATCCCCACAGCCACCATCAGTCCCACCAAAGTAGGCAGAATCTGCACCGCCGTCTCCAATCCACCCTTGGCTCCCCTGGCAAAAGAATCAAACACATTACTCTTTTGCAACAGACCATATCCCACTATATAAAAAATAATCACCGGAATTAAAAATGTGGATAAAACAACAAGTATTCTCATTTCTCCCCCCACTCTCACATAAACTACAGTAACCGTATGCCAAAATTCGCAAAGGTTCACCAGACCTTTCATATGAGTTTGGCACCTCAGACTGAACAAGATTTTTCCTTCTGCCAAATGCTTGCCTATAAATAACAGCAATTTTCCCGGTTCAGCCAAACAATACGCTTATCACTAAATCTATATACATACAGGAGGTTTTTATGAATTATTTATGGAGCGGTATGATTCTTATTGGAATTATCTACGGAGCCTGCACCGGAAACATGCAGGCAGTTACTGACGCAGCCATCTCTTCTTCCCGTGAAGCAGTCTCCCTGTGTATTTCCATGGCAGGAGTCCTTGCTCTGTGGAGTGGTCTGATGGAAATAGCCCAGGACACCGGTCTTATCCACCGCATGACCCAGGCTATGAAACCCATCATCACTTTCCTCTTCCCAGATATCCCCAAAGACCACCCCTCCCGGGAACACTTATCCACAAATATAATCGCAAATGTGCTTGGATTGGGATGGGCAGCCACACCAGCAGGGTTACGTGCTATGGAATCTCTTGCTGAGCTGGAAGAGTCCCGCCGTACTTCCCCTCACTTCTCCCATCCACAACAGCCAGGTGCAGCCAGCAACGAGATGTGCACTTTTCTTATCCTGAACATCTCCTCCCTCCAACTCATTCCTGTAAATATCATCGCCTACCGCAGCCAGTATGGGAGCATTAATCCCACCGCCATCGTAGGCCCAGCCATTGTAGCAACCATGATCAGCACAGTGGTTGCAGTTGTGTTTTGCAAAGTAACAAGCAAAAGCAAATACAATTCCTAAACTTTATAATTGTCTGTCCTGCAGCTTCCGGCAAATTCCAGAGGAATTTACCGGAACAAAAAGAAAAGCTGCCAGCAGAAACTTCTCCTGCTGATAGCTTTTCTTTTTGTAACAATTCAGGACAATGGCAAGCTGAACAGTTACTTTCTATAAAATACCGCCAATGGACAAAAACAGTGGCGCAAACACTAAGGATACAATGGTCATCAATTTGATCAAAATATTAATGGATGGACCTGAAGTATCTTTAAACGGATCACCTACAGTATCTCCCACAACAGCTGCTTTATGAGCTTCGCTTCCCTTGCCGCCGTGGTTTCCGTCTTCAATATATTTCTTGGCATTGTCCCATGCTCCGCCTGCGTTGGACATGAAAATTGCCAGCATAACGCCAGTAACCAACGCACCAGCCAGCAAACCGCCCAGAGAAGCAGGACCCAACAACAGTCCAACTGCCAGTGGAGAAATCACTGCCATAATACCAGGTACTAACATCTCTTTCAAAGCTGCTGTTGTGGAAATAGCCACACAGGATTTATAATCCGGTTTGGTTGTACCTTCCATAATTCCCGGCATCTCTCTGAACTGGCGTCTTACTTCCTCAATCATCTTATATGCAGCTCTGGAAACAGACTCCATAGTCATGGCAGAAAACAGGAATGGAAGCATACCGCCAATCATCAGCCCAATGATTACCCGGCTATCCAGAAGGTCAATACTCTCAAGCTTCACTGCCTCTGCATAAGAAACGAATAATGCCAGAGCTGTCAAAGCTGCAGAACCAATGGCAAATCCCTTGCCCATAGCTGCTGTTGTATTACCAACTGCATCTAATTTATCGGTAATCTTACGTACTTCCGGGTCAAGACCAGACATCTCGGCAATACCACCTGCATTGTCCGCGATAGGACCATAAGCGTCAACGGCAACGGTAATAGCTGTGGTGGACAGCATACCCACTGCTGCCAGTGCAATTCCATAAAGTCCGCAGAACTCATATGCCACAAAAATACCCACACAAATCAGAAGAATCGGTACTGCAGTAGATTTCATACCAACTGCCAGGCCGCTGATAATAGTGGTGGCAGAGCCGGTCTCTGACTGTGCTGCAATTTCCTTTACAGATTTATAATCTCCGGAAGTATACACTTCTGTGATAATTCCGATTAACAAGCCCACAATCAATCCGGCTGTAATGGCAATTGCCATATTGAAATTGTGAAAAAATATATTACTAAATACAAATGAAACAACCAACACGATCAAACTTGCTATGTACGATCCCATCTTCAAGGCTTTGTGAGGATTGGAATTCTCGTCTCCCTTTACAAAGAAGGTTCCAAGGATGGAAGCAATCAGTCCCAGTCCGGCAATCATCAGTGGATAGATAGCACCTTCCACCCGGTAATAAACAATACCAAGGGTCAACGCTGAAATCAGTGCACCAACATAGGACTCAAATAAGTCCGCTCCCATTCCAGCAACGTCACCTACGTTATCGCCCACATTGTCCGCAATAACCGCCGGATTACGGGGATCATCCTCCGGGATGCCCGCTTCTACCTTACCCACAAGGTCTGCCCCAACGTCTGCAGCCTTTGTGTAAATACCGCCGCCCACACGGGCAAATAATGCGATGGAAGAAGCACCAAGACTGAATCCGGAGAGCACAGCCACATTCTTAGTAATGATATAGATAGCACTTACTCCCAAAACACCAAGACCTGCTACGCACATGCCCATAACAGCTCCACCGGAAAATGCAATGGAAAGCGCTTTATTCATTCCGCTCTTCCTGGCGGCATTGGCGGTTCTCACGTTGGCTCTTGTGGCCACGGTCATTCCAAAATAGCCTGCCAGTGTGGAAAACAATGCTCCCACCACAAAACAAATGGCTGTCACCCAGTTACCAATTCCAACCCCGATTAACACAAATAGCACCAGTACAAAAAATACAAGAATCTTATACTCTGCTGTCAAAAAGGCTTGGGCACCCTCACTGATTGAGGCCGCAATTTCTTTCATTCTGTCTGTTCCCGCATCCTGCTTATTCACCCTTGCAGCCAAAACACCAGCAAACAAAAGAGCAATAATTCCAAAAACAGGAACCATGTTTAAATACAACATCTTAAAATCCTCCCTTCTCCATGGATGTTGCTGCGTGTTTTAAAAGCGATTTAAAAAATTGTGTTCTGCAAAAAGCATCCCATAAATATTAAACTATGCGATGCAAATTATAACTATTTACTTTTTTAAAACACGCTCAAGGGGGTTTCTGAAAAACTGTTCATTCCGATACACCCTTCAAGATCATAAAACCCCAAATTTTTGACTTGAATGCAGCTTCCAGATATAATCATTACAATTTTCCCAAACACCCCGTATTATATCTGAATATTTATCTTTTGTGTATCTATTTCTCAGTCCCCATTCTCTATTAATCACTTTACACTACTCAAACAAAAACTGTCAAGAAAATTGTTTCTCTTTGTTATCGATTTTAGTCATAAATCAGTAATATTTTTGATTTTTAATATCATTTGTATATATGATTTATACATTTTGACAGTATGTCAGAAACTAACATTGACCTTCCATTTAAGCAGATGGTTTCCATGATGAGTTGAAATCCAGAACAAATTTGTCTTTCAAGATTAACAGCTTTCTAGTATAATGGTGCCTAACTATTAATTATCATTATTTCATAATAGTGTACTGTCTGGTTGGTATCTATGGTATACAGTACATTAACTATTTTTGACGAGGTATTTTTATGGAATTGAACAAAGAAACAATGAAGAAATTGCGGGAATTGATTATCTTCACTGCTTTGGTGATTGTGGTTCTTGTTAAGATCCGGTCTGTATTTGAATTGCTGAAGCTGGGAATCAATGTAATCTTCCCATTTATTCTGGGTGGCGCCATGGCATTTGTCATCAATGCTCCCATGCAGTTTTTCGAACGCGTCATATTCGGAAATCCCAAACTCAGGGATAAGCCTGCCACTAAAAAAATGGCACGGCCTGTCAGTCTTCTGATTTCTCTTTTATCAGTCATTGCAGTAATTATGCTGGTAATTTTCGTGGTGGTTCCGGAGCTTGGCAAAACATTTGTAAGTCTGAGTAAAAACATCTCCGACTTTATCCCTACCCTTCAAAAATGGATTGACGATTTCTTCAACAGCAATGAATCCATTGTAACCTGGCCCCAGAGTCTTGACTTTGACTGGGATAAAATTGTCTCCAGCGTGGTAGACTTTCTGAAAAGCGGTGCCAGCAACATTTTAAGCTCCACCTACACTATCGCAAAGTCTGTAATCAGCGGTATCACCACCTTCTTTATCGGCTTTGTATTTGCCTGCTATATCGTGCTTCAGAAGGAAAAACTCAGTGTCCAGATTAAGAAGGTTCTCTATGCACTCTTTCGCAAACAGACTGTTCACAATATTTTGGAAGTCTGCAGCCTTTCCTACCGGACATTTTTAAACTTCCTCACTGGCCAGTGTGTGGAAGCCGTCATATTGGGAGGTATGTTCTTTGCGACCATGACTATTTTCCGCTTCCCATACGCTCTGCTGGTGGGAATTCTTATTGCATTCACCGCTCTGATTCCCATCTTCGGAGCATTCATCGGCTGCTTCGTGGGAGCCTTCCTGATTTTTATGGTAAATCCGCTGCAGGCCGCAGCTTTCGTAGTAATGTTTCTGGTACTGCAGCAGATTGAAGGAAATTTTATCTACCCCCATGTGGTTGGAAATTCCGTGGGTCTACCTTCCATCTGGGTACTGGTGGCAGTCTCCCTGGGCGGAAGCCTGATGGGCATTATAGGAATGCTGATCTTCATTCCAGCCACCTCCGTAGCCTATGCACTCTTCCGTAAATTTATTTATAAGCGGCTCAATGAGAAAAAAATAACGGTGACATAGTTTATTCCACCAAGACTGATTTATCATTTACACACCATGTAAACAAGTAAATTTCCTATCTTCTTACAAGATAAAACGGCAACCGGATCAAGCGCAATCCTCCATGCGCCTGACCTGTTGCCGTCAAATATTTTAACTTATAAAGCAAGTCCCGTCTGGCAAGCAGTGTAACTGCTATAAGATTCTGAGCGAGCTGCAAAGCGGATTACGAATATCCGCGTGACTTTCTTTAGCAAAACCCTTACTCTTCTTTACTTAACAACTGCTTATAAATATCCCTTTTCGTCACTCCCCGATCCTTTGCCACCAGCTTCATGGCTTCCTTATGACTGATTCCCTGATTCTCATAGTGGGCCATATGCTCTGTCAGAGGCATGGCAGTCCACACTCTCTGAGACTCCTCTTCTATTTCCTTTCGGCTTCTTCCTTCTACCACCAGCACGCATTCCCCCCGGGGTTCTTCTGTCTCATAATACTGAATCAGCTCTTCCAGAGTGGATCGAAATGCCGTTTCATATCTCTTGGTCAGTTCCCGACACAGTGTAATCCTGCGGTTACCTAACGTCTCATACAACTCCTTTAAAGTCTTCACCAGACGATGAGGTGCTTCGTACAAAATAATCGTCCGAGTCTCATCCCTTAGTTCTTCCAGTACTGCCTTCCTCTCCTTCTTATCCATGGGAAGAAAGGCTTCAAAAGCAAAGCGCCTGGTAGGCAATCCTGACAGTGTGAGAGCCGTCACACAGGCCGCCGGCCCTGGCAGAGATGTAACCTCAATTCCAGCCTGGTAACACATGGAAACCAACTCTTCTCCCGGGTCTGAAATTCCCGGAGTTCCCGCGTCAGTGACCAGAGCAATGTTCTGTCCCTGCTGCATTTTCTCAATCAATATTCTGGCTTTCTCAATCTTGTTATACTCGTGGTAACTGGTCATAGGAGTGTGTATATCAAAATGATTCAACAATTTGATGCTGTTTCTGGTATCCTCGGCAGCAATCAAATCAGCCCCCTTCAAGGTACGTATCACACGAAATGTAATATCCTCCAGATTACCAATTGGTGTGGCACACAAAAATAATTTCCCGGCCATAGAACCTCCATATCCAAGCATGTGCTTCTCAACATTTTCATCTAAATCTCTATAACAAACACGCTCTAATCAACTAAACCTTCCCATACAAATTCACAATATCCTGAGTATACACCCCTGGCTTCTCATAAATGATCAGTGGCTTCTCTACCTGAATCCGGGAGCGTCCTCCCAAAACACCTTCCAGGAGCACCAAATTCGGCTCCTTATCCACGTAAGGATATACCAGACGCATTCTCTTTGGCTCCAGGCGGTACTTTAACATCAATCCAATAATCTCCGCCAACCGAAACGGACGGTGAATCATATAAAACCGTCCCCTCTCCCGAAGAAGACAAGATGCCTGACTAATCACATCCTCCAGATTGCATAAAATCTCATGTCTTGCAATAGCCTTTGGCAAATGGGGATTTTCCAATCCATGGTTATGTATCATGTAGGGCGGATTACTGGTTACCACATCAAAAGAAGCCCTGCCGAAAATTGCAGAAGCTTCCTTAATATCTCCCTGTTGTATGGTAATCTCCGATTCCAGGTGATTGTGCAGGACGCTTCTTGTCGCCATCTCCGCACACTCCTCCTGTATCTCCAATCCGGTAAAGTGCTCTCCCTGGGTCTTTGCCTTCAGCAAAATTGGAATAATGCCTGTGCCCGTTCCCAGATCAAGAGCCTTCTCTCCAGGTTTCACTTTAGCAAAACCAGATAACAATACTGCGTCTATGCCAAAACAAAATTTCTCCCGGTCCTGAATGATCTCGTAACCATTTTGCAGATCGTCCAGCCGTTCCTGTTCCTTTAATTTTGTTGTCATGACTTGATTAATGTCCTTCCTTGTCCTCCAAAGCCTCCAGCTCCTTTAATTCCTTGGCTGTCAGCTTAATTTTATCCTTCTTCTTTCGTGGACGAAACTTCAGTTCATCTGCCTTATAATCTCGGATTTCCTTCTCATCGTTAGCTTCCACAACAACCTTCACACACTGGCGAAGTACGCTGACACTGTGTACATGTCCTGTCAGTCCTTCCGGCGTAGTCACCTGATCTCCCACTCCAGGAAGCTTTTTATTCAACTCCTCGTAAGTTTCCTGCTCGTTTTTCAGACAGCACATCAACCTCCCACAGACTCCCGAAATCTTCGTTTGATTCAGAGACAGATTCTGCTCCTTTGCCATTTTAATAGACACAGGGGCAAATTCAGAAAGATAAGTATGGCAGCATAGTGCCCGCCCGCAGATACCGATGCCTCCCAAAATCTTCGTCTCATCTCTCACTCCAATCTGGCGCAGCTCAATTCTGGTCTTGAAAATAGCCGCCAGATCCTTCACCAGCGCACGAAAATCAATTCTTCCGTCGGCGGTAAAGTAAAACAACACTTTATTATTATCAAAGGTATACTCCGCATCAATCAGCTTCATCTCCAATTCATGCTCCCGAATCTTCTGCTGACAGATTACAAAGGCTTCCTTTTCCTTTCTTCTGTTCTCTTCTTCCTTCTCATCATCCTTCGGTGTTGCAACCCTGAGAACTTCCTTTAAGGGCTGTATCACCTTCTCGTCTTCCACTTCCCGAGGCGCCAGTACCACAAAGCCGTACTCCATTCCGCGGGCAGTCTCCACGATTACATGATCTCCTGTCTGAATATCGAAATCTTTGGGATCAAAATAATAAATCTTTCCCACATTTCGAAATCTTACACCTATTACCCTAGTCATTGTTTCCTCTTCTTTCTATTTGTCACGGATGGTCAAAAACAGCAGTTCCATAACTGTATCAAAGTTGGCATTGGCACGGAGACGTACCTTCGCCTTCTCAACTCCATCCAGAATATTTTCCAGTCCCTCGTAGGACCGCTCACTTGCCTGCTCACGAATTTCGTTGATTTCCTGCTTATATACCAGGTTATCAATTTCTCTGGTGGCTTTAAACATCAGCACATCCCGATACCACATCTGGAACAGATCCAGATAATCATAAATAATATTTTTGTCTGCTGACAGTTCTTTCACCGCATCAATCAGCTCGTTAATTCCCATATTCTGGGCATTTTTCAGCACATACAGTGCACTTTTTGTCAGGGCTTCAAAATCTGACGATGTGGCTGCCGCTTCTGCCTTCCCGATATTTCCCTGGGCAAAAGAGGCATCTACCTCCGCCTGATAATCGGGCACATGAAGATGCTCCATCAGATATTCCTTCACCAGAGCGTCGCTGACAGCTTTCACATCCAGTCTTACGCAGCGGGACTGAATGGTGGGAAGCAAAAGCTCAATATTGTTGGTTATCAACATAAATACTGCATAAGCCGGCGGCTCCTCGATGGTTTTTAATATAGCATTTTGTGCCTGAGCCGTCATCTTTTCACAGTCGGGAATAATGTAAATCTTCCGATTTCCATAATAAGGCTTGATTGCCACATCCTCCACAATCTGTGTTCTTACTTCCTCCACACTGATGGTGTTTGGCTTCTCGTGTGTCAGATAAATAATATCCGGATGATTCTTACTGGCGGCTCTCTTACAGGAATCGCATTTCATACAAGGATCTGTTCCATCCTTCTCACATTGCAGTGCCATGGCATACGCCTTAGCCAAAAGCTTTTTACCTGCCCCCGGTTCACCTGCAAATATATAAGAATGGGATACCTTACCCATGGCTATGGAATTTCTCATATGCTTAATAATCTCTTCATGTCCTACGATTGATTGAAAACCCTTCATAAGTATCACCCCTTTTTCTGCCTGTCTCTTATACACATCTCCGAGCCCACGAGACTACGCTGCATCG
>CAMQZX010000053.1 GCA_947039785.1 uncultured Lachnospiraceae bacterium
GAACACTACACGATTCTCAATCCTATCATTTTTATCCACATTAAATTTGTAAGCTTTCTGCATACTTAAACTGTATAACATCTCTAGGAGCAGTTTCGACGTATGCTTGCTCTTTATGCATAAAGTTTATAATGTCATTTTTACTCATTTTCCCAAGTTTTTCTATGACAATATCCAAAATAGCTTTATCATCTTTTGTCAATGCTGGAAAACTCTGTTCACCACTCAAAGAAAAATGATAAGCATTTGTTTCACCCATATCAACTTCTTCACAAGGAACATCCTTTAAGTCTATGATTGAATTATGCCCCACAGGTACCGCGCCCATCGGAAGTGCCTGATAAACCAAACCGGTAATTGCATATCCTCTTCTTTTATAAGCCAATGCATCCGCATACCACATAAGTTTCATCAACTTGACTTTGTAAAGACTTGTTACTTTTATGGACGAAGCATAGTATTTTATTACATCAACAACCTTATCAAGTGAAAGGACAGTATTTCCGTGGAACATCTGATTTCCCTGAAATCTTGCATAACTAGCTTCAATTGCTTTTCTTAAATATGCGTCCTGATCCTCCTCATACAGTGAGGTTGCAGCTTCCAAGTATTTTTGAAACGATTCTACTGATAGACTGTTTTTTGCCTCATTTAATAAAGATAAGAACCATTCCGGATCCTGATCTATTTTTTTCAAAATCGTATCATGCGCTTTATCTTGAACTTGGTGGCTCTCATATCTAGTAATCGTCTTTCCACCCCAGCCTAACAATACGCACAAATCACTTTGGCTTATACCATATTTTGCTCGTATTCCACTTATCTGAGCAGATGTCAAAAGACCTTCTTTTTCCCTATAGGAATCCTTCATTCTTAAATCATTGTCTTGCATCTGCTGCTCATCCATAAACAATTCTTCTGCCAAATCGCAAAACAAATAAGATGCCTCATAATCCACCCCAGTATTCTTAAAAGTGGCATGATCCATAACAAGAACTGTTTTCACTTCATGCTCTTCCATACAACATGTGCATAATCTCTTTTTACTTTTAATAATCTTCATGTCCATGAAAACACCTCCTAATTCTTTTTATAAGGGAACATCTCCGGAGTAAATGCCTTTTCCGCGAAATGGAATGACATTACAAATGTTGTTGTATTCCCATAAATTCCTAATAACTCTACCCTTATTTTAATATATACATCTTCTGTGCCATTATAGACCTTTCCAAATTCTCGCATTTCACTCCTTTTTGGAAATCTATTATCTTTAACAGTCTGCATATAGTCTTCCACAGAAAGTGTTAATAATTCTCGTTTTAAAGCATCTACAGGATTTTCATCAGGAAATAACTTGTTGACAGTATATTGGTTTGTATATTTTTCATCACGCTTTTCATCAACTAAGCGCTTTGCTTGAAAATCTATCTTTGCGCCATTATTGAGTGCATATTTTAAGTTCTGAATATATGATTTAACCTCTATCTCACTTTCAATTCGTGCTTTTATTTCTTCTGCCAACTTTCTTCCTCCGTCAAGGTATCAATTGATACCATTATGATATAGCCGATTTTGCTTTTTGTCAACCATATATACATCCCCCGTCTTCCATTTCGCGGTTCTCTAATTGTATTTGCAGTAACATCGGAGATGAATATTCTGTGGTGGCAGAGCCACCCAATCTCATAAAATAGAGCCATTCATCCGCTGGTGAGAGCCATGACCTGTGTCATAGCTCCCAGTAGAATGATTTAATCTTTAATCATTCGTTTCCTTTGCCGCATAGAGACGTCGCCGTCAATACGCATGGTATAGGCAGAAGGTATAATCCGGTCCAGAATGGAATCAGCGAGAGCACTGCCACCCAGTCTTTCGTGCCAGCCTTCCGGCATGAACTGAGAACAGAAGATAGTGGATGCCTGCCCACAACGGTATTCCATCAGTTCCAGAAGATCCCTTTGTTCTTGATCAGATGCGGGAATCAAAAGAATTTCGTCAAGGATGACTAGAGGGAGCTTTTGTAACTGCTTCATCGTCTGATGATATTTCCCCTGTATCCATGCTGCTTCCAGCTCGCTGAACAACTCCGGCAGACGGATATATCTTGTTTTATATCCGAACTGGCAGGCATTGACTCCCAGCGCATTAGCGATATAACTCTTACCGGAACCTGTAGCTCCGATCAGGATGATATTCAGCCCTTGGCGGATGTAGTCATTGCCGCCAGACTTTCCAGGAGATCCCGGTTCAAATGCCGGTCCAGAAGATACTCAATGTTCCCTAGAAATGCAGAAGAGTCAGAGAATTTCGCATGTTTGATCATCCTTTTGATGTTGTTGTTATGCCTGGAATCGTATTCCGCATCCACCAGCAGCATGAGCCGTTCATGAAAGGACATAGATTGATATTGGGCTTCCTGATCCAGCTGTTTTTGATAAGCTTCTGCAAAAGCAGGCTGCCTCATGGATTTTAGCTTTTTTAATGTATCATTCTTCATGGCTGCCACCTCCATAATACAAGCTCCACGCACCAGTGCATAACTTTCGTCAGAAACTGGTTTAGGGAAAGACTGGCCAGAGGACTTGGAAGCTTGGTCATTGCCGGATTCCAGCCTTTCCGGAGTATATTTATCAGCCAGTTTCAAAAGGGAGAGGCAGCCTTTATAAGCCTGCTCTTCAATCCGATAAGAATCAAAGATCTTGTGTATCACCATGTGGGTTGCTTCTCCAATACCAGAAGCCCATTTCAAGAATCTTGCCTTATCCCATTCGCTGTATAGCTGATGGTTGACGGGCATATGTTCTGGAAGCGTAGAATACTGCCCACGACGTCCATAAAGACGTTTATGGCTGCAGATACGATTCCCTTTATAATAAACCTCAATGCTGTTTTTGGTGTAACGGACATCTACTTTTTTACACACATACTCATAAGGAACCGAGTAGTTCTGGAAATCTATGGCGATATGGTTGGTGCTCTGTCAAGAAAAAGTACAAGTTAGACGTGAACTTTTTCTTGACAGAGCACCAATAATAATAAAGAGCTGAACGCAGCCATTGACTTTTCCGTCAATTCTGTTATAGTAAGCTCAGTGATCGTTCTGTGGAAACTTGCGAAGCCCACAGGCGGGGGAGAGCCTGCGGGTATCTCCCTCTTTTACATTTTAGGAGATTTGAACATGGCAACATCTAAAAACTTTTTAACTTTTTCACAGCAAGTTCCGCTACATGCGAAACTGGGGATTCCAAAACAAGGGAACCAATATATATACGGGAAACAAGACTTGTTCGCTGTTGTCATTGCCTTTCGTTATCTTTCTTGCTTTGGCTGTTGTCATCCAGTTCCTTGGTCTGCTTTACCGCATATGGATTTACCATAACCACAAGGATGCCTTCATCCTCAAGATAAGCACCAAGGTCAAACCAGTAATGACCTGTAGGTTCGATACCTACTATGACATCTAACTTCCTATATTTGTCCTGTAACCGCTGCATCCAGTCTTTGAAGTTTTCAAAGCCCTCTCGACTGTTGCTGAATTTAAAGACTTTTCCAAGTTCGATGCCCCGCCAGTCAAAAGCCCTGGCATACTGTGTGGTACTTCCGATATCAATTCCTATCACCAAAGTTGATTCTTTTACTTGATTGATTTTCTGATTCTGCTTATAATTCATTTGTGGGTGTCTCCTTTGAACGATGATGTTTAACCGGCCAGTTAACAATCATTATTCTATGGGAGGCACTCATTTTTTGCAAACCTGTCATTTGTTACTTAACAGGAATGCTCCTTATTCCACGACTCTGAATGTCTCAAGATATCGTTCAAAAATCTCTGTGTTCACTAATACGAGTTTGTCCAGTTTATATATAGCCTTCGCCTCTCGTGCCATTCTTTCAAACTTGCTCTGGCACATGCTGTAGGCTTCAGCACCTTCCTTATATCTGACAAACTTTTTTCTACTCTGATTGGTATTTCTTAAACTTCTGCTCATAACGCTGTGGGCCCCTTTCTTAATCTTCCTACGAAAGATCAGACATGAAATCGCTCCAGATAAGCATCCAGAATGTCGACTTTAACCAGCGCCATTTTTCCAACCTTGAATACGGCACCCGCCTCTTTTGCTAATTTTTCAAAAGAACTCTGGCTCATTCCATAGGCAACTGCCCCCTCTCGATATCGCAAAAAGCGAATCTCTACATCATTTTTTGTGCGCTCATAATCCTTGTATACAAATTTTAAAAAATATGAATGACAGTGGTGAAACAAACAAAAAAGGCCACCTTCTAAGATAATTCTTAGAAAGTGACCTTTCATAATACGTAATTCTTTTAAAAATGATAGATGCCAAAAGTATTTACGCCTGTTATGGCGTACTATTGACACTGAATTTGTGGTCAAATTGTGGTCAAACCGTCAATTCTGCGCTTATTTTCGTCTTTATAATACCTGACTATACTTGATAATACTGATCCTTACTTATCTAAACTCTTCATCGTCGGGAAAAGTTTTCCACCCAACTTACATACCATCATATCGGTTCAAATCCCTTCATTTCCTTGCTTCCCCATTCTTCACAGTGCTTCGTATTACATCAGGGAAAAAAGAAAATTGTTGTCAAACTGTTGTCTTCGCAGAAAGTTTGTTGTCAGCTTCTCACACTGAGAACCCTTCCTAAAAGATGTCCAATTTGGATAAGTTTTCAAAAGATTCTTGCTTCTTTTGATCAGTTGCCTCGGCATAGATATCCATCGTCGTTTCGATATTCCGATGGCCCATAATTGCCTGAATCACTTTTAAATTTGTTTCATGCTCACAGAGTCTTGTACAAAAGGTATGCCTCAAGTGATGACAGGAGAAATCTGGAAGAATAATCGGCTCTCGCCGCTCACGCTTAGCATTGATAACCTCTTCCGCATTATACCCACTGATAATTCGCTTGATAGTACGATTCACAGCCTGCGGATTTAAAACTGAGCCAAAACGATTGACAAATACAAAACCCGTCATTCCATCAATCTCGGTCTCGTTGAATCCTGTTTCTTCCTGCTCCTCGTGCTCCATGTGAAAAGCATCACGTACAATATCAAGCATAGGGATCGTTCTGATACCGGCTTCCGTCTTCGGCTTTGATATCCGCAGAACAGACTTTCTCGATTCTCCAACCGGGTAATAAACCAAACTGTGATTAATACTCAGAATCCGATTATCAAAATCAAGATCATCCCATCGAAGACCCAGTGCTTCTCCGATTCGGCAGCCAGTTCCAAGCAAAACCGTAAATAACGGCCACCAATGATAATACACTGGGTGATTGGATATGTACTCCATAAATGCTCTCTGCTGTTCCCTCGTCAAAGCATGTCTCACACCTCTTGACTTATCCGATTTCTTACTGACTTCCTTCATAACTCCGTCTGACGGATTTTTCCGAATGATTTCATCTCGAACCGCCAATTGGAATGTCGGATGCAACAAGGTGTGAATTGAATCCAGTGTCCCTAACGATAACTCTTCTTCATTAAGCAAGTAGCAATAAAACTGGAGTACATCTGAATACTTAATGTCTGCGATTTTCTTCTTACCGAAAGTATGTCTGACAAAACGATTATACATGTAATCGTAATTGCTGCGTGTAGTCGCCCGCAAATCATACTTCGTAGAGATATACCGATCATAGGTGTCATTTATGGTGGCCTTACCTGCAACATACAGATCCAAACCATCCAATTGATCCTTCATCAGCTGCTTTTCTTTTTCTCGAAGCGTTGCCAAATCCTGTGCGTATATGGACCTACGCCTGCCCAACGGATCAGTATAGGTGTACATATACCGCTTGTCTGATGCCCTCTGTACTTCTCCTTTCCTGAGTGCTCTTCCCCGCTCATCTTTCCGTGTCTTTGCCATGTCTGTTACCTCCTTCAATAATGAAGAAGGGACTCACAGCACTTATTTTTGCTTGGACAAATACTCTTCCAAACCTCGCAGGGCAACCTCTGTCTTTGTCATCTTGTGTTCAGCAGCATACCTGATCAACTCATCATAGGTTTTGTCTGATAACCGAACTGTAATGGATTGACGCTTTGCGTTGTCCAGCTTCGGTCTACCCATTTTCGTCATACCGCTACCTCCACATGTATTTTATTATACTTATTGTAAGACAGAAAGTCAAGCCCTAAAGCGCATAAAGCCCCTTTATATAAAAAAGCCATAAAGCATCACCCACTTCAAAATTCTCGGAATGACTCCAAAAACTTTTCAAAAATTTCGCAGTTAACTAAAGCAATACCATCAATCTTATAGACAGCTTTTGCTTCTTTCGCGAGTTCCTGAAATTTTGTCAGCCCGAGGCTGTACTTCTCTGCTCCTTCTTTGTAGCGCACAAACTTTTTTGCATACTGCTTCGTCTGCTCTACATCTTTCCTTTTGTAGCCCATAAGCAGCCTCCTTACTATAAAAAATAATTTATTTCAAAATAACCGCCTCCTTCTCCGTCTGTGGCTGCAGATCCATAGATATCTCATCTCCCCGCCTGCCTTATGGCCGGGCCGCGAATTACGGAAGTATCATTATCCCCGGCCGGATCATTGCGTTATACGGGTGCCGCCCGTATATCAGTGCTCATGGTTTTGCTCGCCACACAAACGGATAGCCGCTTCTCGGTTCGGGAACGTAGAGTTGGAGGCTATGAAGTTGTCAAGGTGCCATGGCATGGGGATGCCTTTACCTATAAAAAGCCTCATCATCTCTCAAATCTCGAACAGAATTTATAAAAACATGAAAACGGCCTCAGAAAAACCTGAGACCGTCTTCGCCTAAATGACAAATTTTGAAATATTGAGCGCGATATGTATCAATAGATACTGTCTTAAATCTTCATCTATCTGACCGTCAATTTTACTATGTTTATCAATTAACGGTGCATACAGCAAAAAATAGTTGCTCCAGAGCCTCATGACTGCCGGAAACTGCCGCCTGAATCATCTTTTCAAATTCTATGCGATTCAAAATTTATCACCGTCCTTTGTCAATGCTATGCGCAGCTTCTTCAATGCCTGATAACGCTGGTCGTAAACATGCTGCGGAGAACAATTTAATAGCCGGGCAATTTCCTCCGGTTTTCGCTCCTCCACAAACAGCATTGTCAGTATCTCCTGCCGTTTTATTGGCAGTTTTGCAAACGCCTCTGCCAACCGTTCCTCTTCAAAATCAAAAGCAGATCCTGATATTTCACAATATGAGGTCTGTTCAAGAACAGATAAAGCGCTCTCTGGTAATTCCTCAATTGAAACTGTATCTACCTTGGGTTTCTCCCGTTCCAAATATTTGAGTCTGGCCCGGTAAACTGTAGTTTCCAGCCAAACTGTAAATCTGGCCCGCAGCTCGTCACGTTCAGACTTCTGCTGGTGGTTCATCTTTGTACCTCCTTACGGGGCACACCACCAGGGCAAAAGTCAAGGCACGCCGTGATGGCGTGCCTTAATTTTCTCGACTTGTTACCTTTTTGCAGCTGTCAATGGTTTAATCCAATGGGACCACCTCCTTGTTTTCAGATAACAAAAAACGACCATACTGCACTTTCGTGTAGCATAGCCGTTCTATAAAGCGTAAACTTTTTTCTGTTTGGTTATATGCGCATCATTCATCTGTTTGACTGAATTTTTCAATGGTATTCAAAAATTCAGCCAGACCTTCGCAAGCGTATACACGCTGCTTTACTGGATACTTCTCAATACGTTCCGCAATCTCTCGCAAATACACCTTCTCAGGTTCTGAATAATACTCTTTGAGCAATTGATCTACTGTTACTGAAAGAGCATTTGCAATCCGTACAATCATATCCAGACTTGGAATCCCTCTCGCATTTTCTATTTGGCCGATATGGCTATTCCCGCAATCACAGATCTCCGCCAAATCTTCCTGGCGCATTCCGCGCATTTGTCGGTACTTCCGAATATTCTTGCCTAAAATAACATAGTCCATGGTTTTACATTCTCCTTACATTTCTATTTTATATAATCTGACAATGGAATTGAAGAACTTGATATTCCAATATACGCACTATAAGTGGAATATCAACTCATTTACATGGACTTTTTTAATTGTCAAGCGTTAAAAAGTCATTGTTGAACCTATTAAATGCACTGTCGGTCTATGAAAACATATCCAGGTTGTCCAACATCTGTGCAATGTCTGCCTCCAGAGTATCTGTCTTACTCTCCTCTGAAAAAGCCATCTGGGGTTCGTCACGGCGAACCGCTGCAAGTCTTTCCTCAACAATGCGCCGTATGATTTCCTCAATTCCATCTCGATTATAGCCAGGTGTTAGCTTGACTTCTATTTTACAATGTGCATCCTGTAAATTCGGGTTAGAATCAAGATAATCATTCAAGGCTGCAACAACAACCGCACTTTTCCTGTTTCCCAGCCTTTCGAGCAACTCTCCAGCCCTTACCTGTTCCTCTGAATCTGCGCTAAATTGAAGCGAGAAGCGGTATTTTCCATCCTTTTTCATTATATTGTCCCTCCGTCCCTTATCCAAGTGGACGAAGAGAAAGCGTTTTCCTGCCCAACATTTCATATCCCAGCGCATTCGCATTCGGAGATTCCACAAAATCCGCCTTTGCTACCAGAGGCGAATTTATCAGGAAAGGCCTTAAAAGTATACTTCCCCCTCCGATAAAAACTGCCGGATTAGAACGCAAATCCACTTGCAATTCTCTAAGCTGGTTCAGAATATCCTGTGCATGTAACTTCGTCGCTTCACGAATTGTCTCCTTGACATCCTCCGGCAGAATGGTATTCTCGCACTGAAGCACTGCACTAATATGCTCATCTTCGATACGCATATCATGAAGCGCACCAACCTTTCGTATGATTTCATTGTTCATAGTAATAATACCAGTTTCCAGGCTCCGGCAAAACTGCAAATCTGGTTTTCCATTCTTCAAGAGCAGCACATCGGTGGTATAACCACCAATATCAACGATAAACATACGAACCGTATGAACTACCAGACTGCTCTGGGGAATAACAGCGGCATATGCCTGCGGGAACACCATAACACGGTCTATCTTAATGCTGTATGGCCTGTCACCATAAACAAATTTGATAATTCCGTCTCTTTTGAAATAATTGGCGAATCTGTCTTTTAAAGCGCCAAAATGCTCAGGTGGTAGTCCAACAGCCAGCTGAACCTGTTCGACCGGCGTATAATTGCCTCCGTTCTCCAGTTCTTTGGCGATTGCAAATAATGTCAAGATGAAATAACGGTCATCCTGGGTTTTATCCCTCATATAACTCAGACGGCGTCCGCTCAAGGTCCAATATTTTCCTCCATACTCCAAAATCTCATCTGTCATGGGCGGCTTCACCGTATGCTCAGAAAGCCCAGAAATAAAAGAATGGCTTGTGGTCTTAATGGCGTAGTTGCCATGGTCGATTGCGATTAACATATGTATACCTCCTGCAAAATTTATTCTTTATTTACCATTACACGATTTGCCATGCGTATTTACAACTTTTATACGCATTCGATTTAAAAAACGCACGAAAAAAGGCAAAGCCTAAGCCTTGCCTCTTGTTACGGTATAAAAAATATCAATTATTCCGGTATGTTATAATCATCGAAGCCAGCTTCGATGATTTCACCAGTTTCTTTTGCGTTTTTCATCCTAATCCGCTCTAACGCCTGCGCTATGGTCAACACCATTTGTTCATAAGGGATATCCTGTATGGAAAGACTTCTCCATAATTTTTCTTCGGCATCCGACTCCATGAGACGTATCTCCTTTGCAAGCTTATTAAAGTCATGTAGGTTAACCTCATCAAAACTAAAACGCAGACTATTGACAACCCGTACTTTATAAGTTTTCAGACAGACTCTTACAAAATCGTCTTCAGTGGCTCCGATTTTGACTCTTGCTTCCTGGATAGCTTTTTCCTCCGCAGGCAGGGGAATCCGGACGGTTTTACGGTTATAGCTGAATTCCATCCATACTGGACACCGTCTGCTATACTCCCAGTCGCTGCGAAAATCTGCTGTGAATCCGATAGTGTTTTGGACTCTCTGTGTTTGGAACGGAGATTGCAAACGGAACATTTCTTGTCTAGTTAATTCCAGTTCACCCTTCCCTTGCTGACATACCTCCGTACACTCATTAAAATGAATACATAGGCTGCCTTCCGGCAATTCCACACAAGGGAGGTTATCTCCCCATCCGTCTGAAATCGCACCATTGAAATATTCTTCTAAAGATTCTATTTTCTGTTCCGGCAATACATGCTTCATTCCGGCAATAATGACTCCCCACAGCTTTCCCTCACGGATTTCTACATCTGGACGTTCAAACAAAAGGCCACCGTCCCGATACATCGGGTTGCTTAACCACATAACAGGATAATCGTTCCATTCTGACAAGCCATTATATGGCTGAGTGTGATCGTACAACATTTTGGAAATAGCCTCTTGATAAGGTATCGCGTCCATCTCGCTCAATTTTGTAAAATCGCCATCATCCGCTGGATAAAATGTAACCTCCATTGGCATATAAACCTTGACTATCTGGAACTCTGAATATTCTTTTTCAAAGTCTTGAAAATTTTTAAATTCCATCAGGTCGAAAAGATTCTGCCCGGTATAATATGGTATGACTTCCAATCCGCTTGATACTCCTGCCGCCTCCGGACAGGCACAGAGAGCATAATTTAACATTTCACCTGTATACATTCTGGAGATGCCAGAAATGCTTTGGAGAAAGACCTTTGCCTGCCTTTGGTCAAATTGCTGCAAGATATAAGCCAGCATATTTAATTCCTGTACCCATACCTTTTCCGGCAGCTTTTCCAGCAGCTCCACACCTTGAAAATCTGCCCTAAGACATCTTGCATTTTTTGTCGGCGTGAATAAATTTATGCCCGATTCCCTTTTTATCTTCAACATCTTTTCCCTGCTCATTGGCAGTTCAAAATTCTTACTGCTTTTTTGAACGATAAACATAGTTGTTCCTCCTCAAATATTTTATAAATTACAAGAATCCCACTACAAACACTCTTGCTATAATTTCATGCTGAAAAAACAAGGGAGAGCGATATAGCGCCCTCTCTTGCTTCAAATCATCTCTTCTTTTGAAAACAATATTCCCAGATATAATCATCCAGCCCCTTATAGCGCGGATTCCACAGATATGTACCGAATTGGAATCCCATATTGTTAAGAAGGCTGAGAAGATTATTGTAACCGTTTTGCACATGACTGTTGGTCGCAAAATCCATATCAAAAGCAGTCTTAATCTCTGTCAACCCTTCTGTGCGCAGATCGCTAAGGGTCATTTCAAGCTGCGTCAGAGAATTAACACCAGGGACTGCCAGCACTGTCAGACCAGTCAGTGCATGAATCACATCAGCCTTCATTGGACCCTCTGTCAGCACCAGCATAGATCTAACCGGACCTGCAAGATGTGTCCACCCTTCTGCAGGGCAGCCATCTGGCCGCTCCGTACTGGATACCCAGCGAAATTTTCTCTTTTTTACTTTATCTCTGCGTATCTGAAGTCCCTGAATCCTTCCTTGCCTATCCCTCATTGGAATTAAGATACCGCGCTCTTCATGAATGAAAGTCCATGTACCGCTTTCATTCCTGTAAAAACCAGGAACCCCAGCTAAGTACATCCCTTCGGACTGAAGTTTGCCTGCAATCGCTGTCATACCGACCACAGGTGTTGTTCTGTATCCAAGCCGAATAATATCATCCTCCGTCAGCCCTCTGCCAAGCAGGTTCTCTTTATGGTCTGCCGCCAGCGTCAGCTTATCAAGCAGCGCACTGTATGTGGCATGACGGGTATCAACATCCGTTATCGGGCATTCAGGCTTTGCCTGCGGCTGTATCCTCTTTTTGGGTTTAGGCCGATTATCGGGCATTCCCAGTTTCTCAACCAGAGCTTTTCGCACTTTATCACGCGGAACTCCGGTATATAAGGAATACAGATCAAATATACCACCAGATATTCCGCACCGCGGGCAGCGATACACTTCTTTTTTCAAATTGATATTCAAATGCTTTTTCCGTGGGCCTTCATCACAGCATGGGCACTGCACATAATAAGAGCTTCTTCCAGACGGCGGCATCGGGATTCCCAGCAGCGAAACAACATCGCTCATATGAAATATTTCCATGCTGCCTCCTTTCCTTTTTCAAATTTGCGGGGAACAGCACGCTGTCCCCGCTTCTTCTCATTGCTGTTTTCCTTATAACCCACAGTTTACCTTAAATGACGCAACTCCTGTAGGATCGTATTCCGCCAGCTTTTCCAGATCGAATGCCACCGCCGCATATCTGCCGTATCCAGATTTCACGGTATATGGCAACACCTTTCCCAGCTTGTTCTCCCTGATAAACCTTAACAGGTCTTTGCTGATATCTCCGTTAATGAATGCTTCGTTATCCTCCAGATCATAGGCCGGTAGGTTGACCGTCATATCTGCAAAGGGTTCCGGACCATCTTCTCCGTAATTGATCATACCGATGTGCAGCCGTCCGCCATAGGCATATTGGTTGACATGCAGCGAGACCATTTCATCTCCAAACTCCCATTTGAAACGAAGCTTTTTCGTTTTTTTACACATTTATTTGTCCTCCTTTTCGTCTTGTTCCCGGCCAGGGGATGAGATGACTGCATGAATCCCCTGGTCTTTAGCGCCTGTTATGCAATTGTCTGTTGAAGGGAAAATTCACAAATCAGCTTCGCGGCAGCTTTAATTTCCTCACCGCCAGTGAATTTCGTTGCTACCCATTTAATTGCACCAGGATCCAGCGATAATACCTCGCCAAGCGTTTTCCCGCTGAATTTTGAGATTGGGCAAGGCACATTCATTGCCTGTGCCAGCTTTTCTTCTGGAGTCAGTTCCTTTTGCACCGGTTCATTTACAGTGTATTCCTCTTGTGCCGGCTCCGGTTTTGGTTCTGACACCTCGTGTTTTTCTGCTGATTCTGTTTGAGGTTGAGCGGCGGAGATTCCAAGCTCATCCACAGCAGAAGGCTCAAAATCTTCACCTGCCATAGAAAACTGAAGTCCAAAACCTGCATTTCGGAGAGCAATTCCGACAGCAGCCGTCTGGGCCCATTCCCGTGGTGAAACCGAAGGTTTCTCCTCACAATATCCTCTGGATGCCGTCGCTTCTGCCAGATAACAGTCCGTTGCATCCTTATAGTTTGGATACACGCGGGCAGTTGCCACAAAGCAATCCTTTGCAGAATTCACCTGTACCGCAATGCGTCCTTCCGGATATTTCAGACGGAACCACGCCATCTGAATCATGACCGGGAGGTGCTTACGCACCTCTCCGGTTCCCAGATCCGTATAATCCACAGCAAACGGCGTAGGATCAAATCCATCCACCTGATGAATAGTTTCGATTTTGGCGAGCATTGCCGCCTTCTCATTCGAGTTATTCTGACTCATTATTGTAGCCTCCTTATAAATTGATATATGTGTTTCGATACTGCATCCAAACCGGCAGAATCGTATGAACATATTGACTGATACTTGTTTTGTACTGCTCCTGTGTTCCTGCCTTAAAGCTGGAAAACCGCTTTCTGCCGTCCTGTACAACATGCTCAAAAGAACTGAGTGCTGTTTCACGACGCTTCTGGCCTTCTGCATCGGCTTTTAATCCGAATCGTCTTTCATTTAAGGTAAAACGTACATACGCATCTACCATTTGAAAGTGATAGCCCATGACCTTTGTATCCATTGTGATTGGCGCGGACTTACAAAAAGACTGAAATGTTTCCAAGACGCAAATGCGGTAATTCAGTTCCTGCATAATCAGCAAATCTTCCGGCGGAAGACTGTTCTCGGCAATCTGGGACCTGATAGTATTTTGTTTCTCAAGATATTGATCTAATATTGTAGCCATAACTGCTCCTTTCTTCAAGCAAGCTCCTGCAGCCGCTTAGCGAGGCAGGTGCCGCGTTTTTCTGTGTCAGTTCTTTTGATTGAAATACAAAGCGCCCTTTTTTCCCCGACAATGGTTACACGCTCTTTTCCTCGTGTAATTGCCGTATAGATAAGCGGCCTTGTCAGCATGATGGAATGGGCGCACTGCAGATTGATGATGACGGACTGGTATTCCGATCCCTGTGATTTATGGATAGTAGAGGCATAGCCCAAATCCAACATATCCAGTTCGCTGGAATCGTACTCTTTCATGCGCCCGTCGCCAAAATCCACATGAACTGTAGTGTCATCGCCAATGCGGATAATTTTTCTGATATAGCCGATATCGCCGTTATTGACATCATCATGGTTTTTGATCTGCATGACCTTATCCCCACACCGAAATTTTCGATTTCCGAAAACAACCTCCGGTTTCTGTGCATCCGGCGGGTTCACCTTCTCACGCAAGTGCTCATTCAGCGCATTGACTCCGGTTTCCGTCTTTTTCCGGTATGGCGTAAGCAGCGCCACGTTATCGACCCCATATTTCTCAGTTTCCCGCAGATAGAGATCGACAATGAGTTCGGCAGAATCAGAGAGTCTGGAAGAATTGATAAACTGAAAGTCGTCCCCATGCTCCAGACCCACATTTCCATGGCGGATCAGCTTCGCATTTGTCGCGATGCGGCTTCCCGCATTCTGACGAAATACCTTGTCCAACCGCACAACTGGGATACATCCGCTGGCAATCATCTCACTGAGCACTGCGCCTGGTCCCACCGAGGGTAGCTGATCTGCATCGCCAATCAGCACCATCTGGGCGCCATATTTCACTGCATCAAACAGATATCCGGCCAGATAAACATCCAGCATGGAAATCTCATCTACCACAATCAGATCTGCAGTAAGCGCTTCGGGTCCATCATAGTCTCCGTCCTCATCTGCCATCAGCCCAAGGGCTTTATGAACGGTTGAAGCTGGAACCCCGGTTGCCTGCTCCATCCTCCTTGCTGCCCTACCCGTAGGGGCACAACAGCAGATTTCACTTTTGGGATTGTTTTTTTGATAAATATCTAAAATGGCACGTTGTATCAAAGTCTTTCCTGTTCCAGGTCCACCAGTGATAATGGAAAGTCCCTGCGTCAGAGCCATCTTTACCGCTTCGCGCTGCTCCTGTGCAAACTTCATTTTCAGCTTCTGCTCCTCTGCATCTATGGCGGCATCCAAATCCCCATAGCTGTGCATTTTTCGGTGCTTCATCTGCTGATGAATGGCGGAGGCAAGTTGTTCTTCCACATGTGCAGTTTTTGCCCTATACACATTGCCCTGATACGACACCAACTGTCCGCTGAAAACCAGCCTTGCGGCGCGATTCGCCACCATTTCTGAAGTCAGTGCAGGCGTATCCAAAATTTTTAGACAAGCTTTCACAAACTCATGTTTCTCCATACAGAGATGCCCTTTAGCTTCCGCATCCGCCAGCGTATACAGGAGTCCTTCATCCACACGCTCGGTCGATAGCTGGTCAAACCCCATGCTCATAGCAATATGGTCTGCCGTCTTGAAGCCAATCCCGTCCATGTCGCAGAGCTGGTAGGGATGGTTTTTTACAATATCCATCGTCTTTTCCCCATACTCTTTGTATAGGCGTACCGCTCGGTTCGGCGTAATGCCATGCGGTGACAGAAATGCCACCACATCCCGGGCGCCACGATTAACCAGATAAGAATCATAGATTTTTTTCAGTTTTATCTCACTGATACCCGGTATGGCAAGAAGCCTTTCCGGTTCTTTATCCAGTACCTCCAGTGACTGCTGGCCAAAAACTGCGTAAATTTTCTCCGCTATCTTGGGACCAATCCCTTTAATCTGCCCGGAAGAAAGATAGGCAATGATGCCTTCCTTCGTCGGTATTACCACTTCGTTGTAACTCTCCACTTCAAACTGGACGCCAAATTTGGGATTTTTACTCCAATGCCCAAGCATGTCGTAGCGCAGATTGCTTGATGTAGGTAAGCAATATCCCACTGCTTTCACCTGCGTAACCGTGTTCCCTGTGCTATCTTTGATCTTTTCACATGGATGGTAGAGTGCAATCATATAACTGCTGGCATCAACAGCCGTAATACTTTGTGGATATATGAGCCTATCAAATTCACATAGCAAAATTTTTACTCCTTTCTCTGAGTCGTGTTATAGATACAAAAAACTCCCGAATCGTATCCAAAGATACAACGGGAGTTTTTTGTGAAGCTGCAGCCAGTTGGTCTTTCATCGGAACATCGCTGCGTTTTCAAGATATGACAAAGGAGCAGAGATACCCATCAGAAAATTCTCCCTGTCCAGGCGAACTTTCCGCTTATCGCAGCCACGCTTTGTCAGTTCTTTCTGTACTTCCAGATATATACCCTCATCAAAAGCAATCATTGGCATTTTCAGGCGGATTGCATGGGCAATTTCCCCACGCATCCCGCTGCTGATCCGGTTACCGCATATCAACAGAATATCGCTGTCTTTCAGCAGTTCCAGGCCGAACTGAAGGGCGAGTGCTCTATCAGACGGAATATTGTCGCAAAGAATCATCGGGATGTACGCATGTGGCGCACTTGCGTTCATGCACATCCTTTTCATGGCATAGAACATATACGCCCTTGCCGCCTGCATATTCTGTGCAATCCCTTCATTCGTGTCTGCACTGAGCGGCGAGCAGATATACGCCCTCTTTTTGCACCTGTCATATGGGAGAAACTGATAAACCAGCTCCTGTTCCCAACCTTCATGATAAATGTTTTCCATTATGATCTCCTTCCTAAATTGGCTGGACCGACACCTTTACCTTACGGCTTTCCGACGCTTTCAAAACATCGGTATATATTGCCGGGTACTTTTCTTTCAAGGCTTTGGAATCGGGCCTGCGGGTTGTTTTTGTCACGAAATCAATCAGAAGCTTATCACTGGTCGTCTCCAAGACGCCATGCTCATGCTCCTTCATGACTTCGGCAATTCGCACACTATGTGCTTCAATCTCCTTTTCATATATTTTGATTTCTCTGTTACATTCAGAGATTTTCCCTTGAAGCATTGCAATTCTGCGCAAGGGCGATTCATACTTGCGGGAAAACTCTATTGTTGGAAGTCCCGCCTGACTTGCACCATAAATCCTTGCCAGTGACGCCAAAGCAAGCTTTGGTGCAACATCCGCCATTGTCGGGGGTTTGTCATTCTCAAGGCTCCAGATCCATTCGTCCAGGCGTTCAAAGATCATATCCTCCTTCGCCTTATCACGAATAATCTCAGGCATTGCCAGATCATTGTCCGGATTATTTCCCCAAACGGCAGAAAAAGCGCCGATGTTCACATCCGCCACCGCAAGATAAAATCTCAGCTGCAGTTCATAGTAGAGTGGAATTGCTCCATCTGCCCACTCATCCGCTTTGTGATAAGTGCAGCTTTTACACTCCAAAATCCCTGGTTCGTTATCGGATGCTCGGGTAAAGCGCCGGTCGAAATTGGCAAGAGCGTAAGGATGGTCTGCGTGCTGATACAGATTCGTGTCTTCTGTAACGGTATTGCCTGTCTTTGCACCATACCAATAGGCAGCAACCGGCTCTAAAAGATGTCCCATCTGCAATTGATTGGCATTGGCTTTTTTTGCAGGCTTCATTTGCCCTTTTTTGATTTTCCACAGCTCCAGCGGAGTCGTCCATGGTGATACACCAAAAATAGCTGCAACATCGCTTCCGCCCACGGTATAGGGAATATCCCCTTTGGGGCCGTGCATACGGCATTCCAGCCATCTGTCATTCGTCATACCTACGGTATCACAAAGAACAATCGGTTTTGCCATCAGTAACTCACCGCCTTTGCAAGGTCGTAATCACTCCATCTGAATGAAAGCGCACGAGCCATATTTTCTTCTATGACCAGCATCTTACTTTCCGGCGTGTTTTCAGTCCTCAAAATAAACGGGATCTCCTGCATAGCAAGAAATACGTCATGGGCTGTCGCCGGGCCGCCTCCGTATGCCATCTCGTACATGGCGATAGCTTCGACTGCAGCCTTTTTTGGCAGACTAAGTTTTTTACATACCCTGGTCATAGCGTTTACCGGATAATCCAAATGGATCTCCAGCAGTTTCTGCAGTTTGGCAATGCTATCCCCGAATTGGGCAAACAGCTGATCCAACGCTGTATCAAAGTCGGAAACCTTGGACTGATGCCTGTGGTCAACTGCGATGCAGCCCCCGATATGGATAGAACGCTTTCCGCTCACCAGTAGGGCTGAGACCTTTGCTGAAGCCACTCCAGTATCCGAACTCATAAAACGGACACCCGGAGTCAGTTTGGAAGCCATAGCCGTTTTTCCTTGGGAATCCAGCAGCTTTGTGTACGCTCCTAGCAAATCCTCTTTTTGATCTGGCATCGTCCATGCTGCGCTTACCATCGCATGGTCACAGTAGCCGGACTCAAACTCGTTTCCTGAAAAACGGGCATCCAGCTTTGTCTTCAGAGCAGTGAGCAGCTCATCAATCGGTAGCACTGAATAATCAACGGCATCCCCGGAATGAACCGCCGCAACTTTTTCATCACGAATCAGCAAAAGTGCATCCGCTGAATAAAGGCGCAGGCAGGCGTTTAACACCTCCGCCAGCACTTCACGGCTTAGTTTAGGGAGCGCCGTGCCACCGATTTTTGCCCTGTCCAAAAGGCTTTTGTAGGCTGTCATGCGCATGGGGAAGAGTTCCCCGTCAACACGCATGGCCAGACCGAGATTGTTTGCTGTGTCATCCACAGCGTCCTGTGTGGTTCCTGACGCAAATGCCGGCAGATCAGTGCTCAGAGCAGAGCCTTTGCCCAGCGGCTGAATTTCAAGGTCACTGACCCTGGCTTTCACCCAGCGGCTGTTCTTGGACTGCTCCTTGTGATAATCCAGCATAAAGGGATAGGAACTGAATGTGGTGTAGAAACCATCCTGACATTGTTTTTGCATATTTCATGCTCCTTTCTTTTTTGGCGGGATTGCCGCCTTGATATATAACAAAAGCCAGCAATCCCGAAAGACTGCTGGCTTATGCCCAAATGAATTGGCCGGAAAACAAAAAAAGTGCCATCTGCAAAATTGCAAATGACACTTTGATAAACTCTGTTAAACTGTGTTTAGCCGTAGCCAAACTTGATACTGATGTAAATATTATAACAGATTTATTTGCAATAGTCAATCCACCAGGAGAAAAGAGCATTCTTACCGCAAATGTTTATTCCTCCGAGCGCTTATTTCTGTAAGTTCGGTTAATCTGAAACATACACATAAAAACAACGCCAAACACGCTGCCGCCTATAAAACTAAGGATACCTATCAACCATCCCATACTATATACCTCCTTTGTGATATAAAAAAGAGATGCTGATAATCAACATCTCCGGGTTAAAATATTCTTTTTATTTCAAACACTTTATGATTTGATAAATCAGATTCAAAAACTGTCTCTTATACACATCTGACGCTGCCGACGAAGCTAGAAGTGTAG